>CAYQRB010000016.1:0-22310 GCA_964420145.1 uncultured Candidatus Saccharibacteria bacterium | reverse complement strand
CGCTCAATAATCATTAAAAATGCGACAAAACTGCTAGAATAGCTTATCTAAATTAAGTATACAGCAACAATGTCGCACACTAAGAGTATAGCAGAGATTGAGGTGGCTTGGCATCTCTGGCAAGAAGATATCAAGCCCGAAGTAATAGCTCTAAGAATAGGAAAAGATAGAGCAACAATTTACCGTTGGATAAAACGATTTAAAACCATAGGACTTAAACGTACAGTCAATGCCTACATAAACGCAAAGAAGGGAAAACGGAGAAAGAGAATAACGGTTGAATTAAAACTACATATCCTTCAATAAGAGAAAAATACCGTGATTGTTGTGGGGAGAAGATAAAGTACTATCTCAAGAGAGACTACAATGAAGTAGTATCGGTAGCAACAATTTACAGAGTACTTCAGACTAGATACAAATTAAGCTCAAAATACAAGCAAAGGAAATATGGAGAAGCTCCTAAAGGAAAATATGAGAGAGATGTAATACAAACAGACACGGTAGATTTTGGAGAAGTATTTGCCTACACCTATGTAGACACATATACAAGACAAGCGTATGTAGATTTAGAGTTGGGTTTAGAAGGAGCGGATGGTTATGCATCATTAACAGGAGCGATGGCTAAATTTAATAAGGTACGATTGCTACAAAGTGATGGAGGAAGTGAATTTGAGAAAGAGTTTAAAGAAAATGTTAAGATGTTTGCAGGAGAGCATAGGGTAAGTAGACCATACAAGAAGAACGAACAATCATATATTGAGAGTTTTAACAGGACATTACGAAAGGAATGTTTAGGGTGGAGAAAATACAAGTTAAAGGAGTTATCTAAAATGAAAGAAAAAGTAAATCAATTTTTACAATTTTACAACAATGAGAGGCCACATTTGGGGCTAGGGATGAAAATACCAAATGATGTAGCAGTTTGTCGCATTTGATGTGAAAGATATCGGCATATTGCATTACTGTTTATTGATAAAGAATGGAATTTCTACGAATATTGCCGAGTTAATTCTATAGAAATCAAAAACAGGAAACTATAATGGAAGTTGAGATAATTTCTCTTTTCGACAAAACCGAAGACCGAGCTTTCAGGTAGCGTGGTAACTAGGTGCACCTCTTGGTGGCTTTGTTGTAGAAAAGTGTGATTCTAACTCTTTGTTTTTATGTCAGTTTTAACACTAATTACATTAGTTGGAATTTACTTAAAACCTAGAAAATTGCTCTAATAAATCAATGATTAAGACAATTAAAAACCCCTCACAAGAACAAATTAAAACATTCGAAAAATTTGCAGATAAAAATTGGGGTGAGCATAGTACTGATGGTGACCAAACTTTGGATTTTTTTGATTATCATCGAATAATTTTTGAGAACTACCAAAACAATAAACTGGTGTCTGGGCTAGTAGTATTTTTTAAATCGATTGTTTTTTCTGATCGAATTTTGCATATTGCAGGTATTGGCGGAGTGGTTACACACAAAAGATATAGACACCAAGGTTATGCTTTAGAAACTTTAAATTACACCATTAAGAAATTGAAAAAACTGAATCTAGATGTAGTTCTGTTATGTACGGAAATACAAAAATTAGGCACTCTGTATGAAAAAGCTGGATTTATACCCATAAACAAACCATATTATTTTATCGATAAAAAAGGTGTTAAGAAAAGTGAAAATGGGGGTATGGTTGCAAACATTGGAAATAACATATCATACAAATTTATACTAGATACTACCGAGGAAATCTTTGTGGGGCTAAGCAATTTCTAAAGCGATTGCCAAGCAATCGCAAAAGTTGCGCGCGCCGAAAATAAGCGAGTCTGAAGGTCGAGTGTACAGATAATGTAGTGGCTGGGTGCAGTCAGTCGCTACATCCTTTGAAACGAGTTTGGATTTTTTCGAAAATATTTAAAAGATATGATAATCCTAGTTATTGCAACCTATACAAACTATTCCCTTCTATGAAGTATACCCAGTTCTCGAAATTAAATGATGCAGGATAATTTATTCCGTGTACACAATTTCTTTTAGAACTGTAATAAGAGGTGTCGTTATAAATTATCGTTTCCATATATTTCTCACATTCAAACTCAGCCCATGCATGTTTGACGTACACAGTAAAAATATTATAATCCCCAATAGAGAATCTGTTAGAGTGTTCGAGGGTTTCGCGGACGGTTGCTTGTGACGGGATTAAAAATCTTTTGCTATCTTTATAAACTGCTTCTGTGGTAGATACGCAATTACGCAAAACAATAAAGTTGTTTCCAGTTATTAAATATGCCGGGGATATTTGTGGGGTTTGTTTATCGAAATTCAAGTTTATACCCAAAAACTTATTTGAAGAATCATTCAGATAGGGAGCACAGGCAGGATTTATGATTGTATATGTTTCTAGGACATTTCCGGAAGAGTTAACCTTAAAGATTCTATTTTCACCTAACGGATTTTCCAGAGGGTGCATTTTTAGGTATATCTCATTCTCGTTTTGGGCAGCTAGTAAATTATTGGGAGAAAACATGGTGTAATTTAGGTCTATCTTTTTGGAAAACCCCGTGGTAATTTCATATTGATAAAATTCAGTTTGTGAATAATTAGGTTGTATGTATGACAAAAAAAATATATATTTGCCATCCGAGGAAATATCAAAACTATTAATATTGGCTTCCTGAAGAATAGGCACTTTTACAATTTCGGCACGATCTTTTTTTATTTTAAACGATTCTATTTGTGAAAGACTATACTGGCTAAAGACAAAAAGAATAATGAGGAATAGTGAAATTGAAGCAAATAAAAAGATAATAGCGAGTGTGATTTTCTTCATAATTTTATTATAACAAAGATTGATTGCTAGTAGTTAATTCTGTCTATGTGTCACAAATATATTTATCTACTTCTTATACCTTTTTGCAAATTTCCAAGTTTTCGGATACAATCTATTCTGAGAGAATTTGATTCTTTCTTTTTTCTCTGGCTTCAGGCATATATACCCTGATTAGTTAATATTATTACTACTAATAAAATGGCAACTAAGTTTGACTATTCTATTGTTAAAGATCTGCAGAACTATCGTAATATTGGGATTATTGCTCATGTTGATGCGGGTAAAACCACTACTACAGAGCGAATTCTCTTTTATACAGGGAAAAAACACAATTTAGGAGAAACACATGATGGATCTGCAGATATGGATTTTATGGATCAGGAGAAAGAAAGAGGAATCACGATACAATCTGCTGCGACAACTTGCTTGTGGACGCTAAACGATGTAGTACATCGTATAAATATTATAGATACCCCAGGTCATGTTGATTTCACAGCAGAGGTTGAGCGGTCTTTGCGAGTACTAGATGGTGCGGTTGTGATCTTTGATGGGAAAATGGGAGTTGAGCCACAATCAGGAAAAGTTTGGGGACAGGCTGATAAATATAGTGTTCCACGAATGTGTTTTGTTAATAAACTAAACCTTATTGGAGCAGATTTTGAAATGAGTTTGAAATCGATTCAAGACGAGTTAAGTAGTGATGCCGTAGCTATACAATACCCAATCGGACGAGAACACGAGTTTAGAGGTCATGTAGATTTGGTTACTCTTAAAGCCTATGAGTATGCAAACGAGGAAAAACAGGAATTGGTAGAAACCGAAATCCCTTTGGATATAAAAGATAGGGTACAAGAACTTCACGATATTTTGATAGAGAAAGTTGCTGAAGCGGATGACACTCTGATGGAGAAGTATTTAGAGGACGGAGCTTTGGAGGTTGATGAGATTTATACAGCCCTTAGAATACACACTTTGTCTAGAAAGATTTTTCCTGTACTTGGAGGAGATTCTAGAATGGCAGATACCAAGGTACTACTAGATTCGATCTGTCGATATCTTCCATCCCCCTATCAAAAGGTTTACTCATACCACGATCTTGAGACAGGAGAGCTTACGGAAAAGTTAGGAAAAGTTCTTGCAGAAGATATAGACAAAAAGGAAGTGGTGGAGTTAGAGATTAAAGAAGACGAGACATTTGTCGGGTTAGTGTTTAAGATTGCGGTAGATCCTCATATTGGGCAACTCGTTTTCTTGAGAATATATTCTGGAGTATTAAATGCAGGGACGACAGTGTATAACAGTAAACGAGGTAAAAAAGAAAGAATTGGTAGGGTATTACTTATGCACGCAAATGACAGAGAGGATATAGCAAAAGCAAGAGCAGGTGATATTGTTGGGATTGTCGGAATTAAAGACTCTTTTACTGGTGATACACTTTGTGATCTTAGTAGAAACTTGGCATTAGAGAGTATTGACTTTCCTGATCCAGTGGTAAGTTTAGCAATAGAGCCTAAAACAAAATCAGACCAGGAAAAACTTGGGGAAGCTCTTAGAAAGCTTATGCAAGAAGATAATACCTTTAAGGCTGAAACAGATAAAGAAACAGGACAGACGATTATCCATGGGATGGGAGAGCTACATTTGGAGATCAAAATGGATATACTAAAACGAGAATATGGTATTGAGGTAAATTCTGGAAAACCACAGGTCGCCTACAGAGAAACTATAGAGGGAGAGACACAGCATCAAGAATTACTCAAAAAACAAACCGGAGGAGCAGGACAATTTGCGGATATTACAGTTATTATGAGACCTACTGAGCGAGGAAAGGGGTATGTGTTTACGAATAAAATCAAAGGAGGGGCAATTCCTACAGAATATATCCCTTCTGTTGATAAAGGTATTCAGCAGGCTATGAAGTCCGGTGTTTTGGGTGGTTTTCCTACCGTTGATTTCGAGATTGAATTGATAGACGGTTCTTATCACGATGTTGACTCCAACACTGATACTTTCAGGATTACGGGATCTAAGGCATTTAAGGAGGCTATGAGAAAAGCAAAACCCATACTATTAGAGCCGATTATGAAAGTAAATGTGGTAGCTCCAGACGAATTTGCAGGAGATATTACAGGTGCACTATCTTCAAAGCGAGGTATTATCAAAAGTATGACCCCAAAAGGTAAGGTGCAGGAGATTTTTGCAGAGGTACCGCTAGGTAATATGTTTGGGTGGATGAACGATATTAGATCAATGAGTAAAGGGAAAGCAACGAGTGTTATGGAATTTAGTCATTATCAAAAAGTACCAGAGGGTTTAGTAAATGAAGCTTTGGGAATAAAGTCGTAAAGTTAAAGATTGGGTGTGCTAAGGAAATATAGAATAAGCAACACAGTAAATATAGGATAAATAAACGCTATTATTTTCCATAATATTCCTGTATAATTGGGCTTGCGAAAACAGATGAAATTTGTTATAAATGGTTCACGACTTTGGCTATTTGTAGCTTTTTGCTTGTATATAAACCAAACTGCCATCTTGGATGGGATTTATTATTTATTTTATTAAATTATTAAAATGGCTGACAAAAAATTTGAGAGAACAAAGCCACATATTAATGTAGGTACTCTCGGTCATATTGACCACGGTAAAACTACTCTTACCGCTGCTTTGATTGCCTTTGCACGAAGAAAAGGAAGAATGGCTTCTGAAAAAGGTTATGCAGAAATTGCGAAAGGTGGTGTTGTTCGAGATAAAACCAAAATCGTTACAGTTGCTTCATCTCATGTCGAGTATGAATCGGAAAACAGACACTATGCACATATTGATTGTCCTGGACATAAAGATTATATTAAAAATATGATTACTGGTGCTGCTCAAATGGACGGTGCTATTTTGGTAGTATCCGCAGCTGATGGTCCGATGCCTCAAACAAAGGAACACATTATTCTCGCTAGACAGGTTGGAGTAGAGCATATAGTCGTATTCATAAATGTCTTTGATGATGATATGGATGAAGAGCTTTTGATGTTGGTTGAGGAAGAAATTCGTGATATCTTGAAAAAATATCAATACCCTGGAGATGAGACACCTATTATTAAAGGAAGTGCTAAAAAAGGTCTAGAGGGTGGAGAAGATGGAGATAAAACAATGCAAGAATTGATGGATGCATTGGATACTTTTATCCCTGAGCCAGTAAGAGAGATAGATAAACCATTTCTTATGGCTGTTGAAGATGTTTTCTCAATTGAGGGAAGAGGAACAGTGGCTACCGGTAGGGTAGATAGAGGTAAAGTAAAGGTTGGGGATGTGGTAGATCAGGTCGGACTTGATGAAAAAATCAAACAAATCACAGTTACTGGAGTTGAGATGTTTAACAAACAACTTGATGAAGGTATTGCTGGAGATAATATTGGTATTTTGATTAGAGGGTTGAAAAGAGAAGAAATCGAAAGAGGACAGGTGTTAGCAGCCAAAGGCTCTATTCAGCCTCATACTGAATTCGAAGTTGAAGCATATATCTTAACCAAAGACGAAGGAGGGAGACATACTGCATTTTTCACAGGATATAAACCACAGTTCTATATTAGAACAACTGATGTAACTGGAGAGGTAACTCTTCCTGCCGGAACCGAAATGGTAATGCCCGGTGATAATGCTAAGTTTACTGTTAAACTTTCTACTCCTGCAGCAATCGAAGAGAAAATGAGATTTGCCATCAGAGAGGGTGGACGAACAGTAGGAGCTGGTGTCGTTACTAAAATTGTTAAATAAGTATATGGAAACGGGATCCTTTTATAAGGGTCCCGTTCTTTAACTAACGCTCTTTTACATAAATGCAGAAAATAAGAATTAAAATAAAAGGTTATGATAGCAAGGTTGTAGATAAGGCTACAGAACAGATTATCGAAACGGCAGTACGAACTGGTGCCAAGACACTTGGACCAATCCCACTACCTACTCGTAAAACAAAATTTGTTACACTAAGGTCTCCACATGTTGATAGTAGATCAAAAGAGCATTTTGAACTTAATACGCATAAAAGACTTATAGATATTATTGAACCAACAAGTAAAACAGTAGATTCATTGACACATTTACAGCTTGCTGCTGGGGTGTGGATTGAAATTAAATAATTAATAACTAAATGGTAGGTTTTTTTAAAACCGAACAGAAAAAAGAATAAATAGCAAAAGGTAAACAGATATATCACTGTGGCCTTTGGGCCTCAGTTTTTATTATAAAGATGAAAGCAATTATCGCTCAAAAAAGAGAAATGACACAAGTTTTCAATGAAGACGGACTTGTGGTTCCTGTTACTATTGTTGACGTCAACGATGTGTATGTAGTTGGAAAAAAAGAATTAACAAAGGATGGTTATCAGGCGACAGTATTGGGAAAAGGTAAAAAAAAGAATGCAAATAAACCTGAACTGGGAAAATTTAAGAAACTTGGTTTTGTACCAAATTTCTTAAAGGAGCTCCGAGATTTTGATACAGAATCAGAAGAAAATAGTAAAGTTGATGCTTCTTTGTTTAAAAGTGGGGACAAGATTTCGGTTACAGGTGTTTCCAAAGGCAAAGGTTTTCAGGGAGTTATGAAAAGGTGGAATTTTCGCGGAGGACCTAAAACTCACGGACAATCCGATCGCTGGAGAGCACCAGGTTCTATTGGATCGGGTACAACCCCAGGTAGGGTTTATAAAGGTAAAAAAATGGCTGGAAGGTTGGGAGCAGATCAGGTAACTGTGAAAAACTTAAAAATAGTAATGGTCGATGAAAAGAACGGACTAATTGCTATTAAGGGTGCATTACCCGGTAACAAGGGTTCTTATTTAATAATCAGAACACAAAATTGATATGAAAGTGAATTTATATACTAAAACAGGCAGTAAATCAGAAAAGACGATCACCTTGCCAAAAGAGGTTTTTGAGTCCGAAATTAACGACTTTCTGATGAATAAGGCTATCCGGGTATATCTTGCAAACCAAAGACAGAGTAATGCGCATAGTAAAACTAGAGGTGATGTACGAGGTGGAGGAAAAAAGCCCTGGAGACAAAAAGGTACAGGCCGTGCAAGATCTGGATCTATACGAAACCCTATTTTTACCGGAGGTGGTGTTGCGTTTGGACCTAGTAACGAGATGAACCATAAACTTAGAATGAATAGAAAAGAAAAACAAGTTGCAATAAGGTCTGCTTTTAGTACTCATGCTAAAAATAATTCAGTTTTTGTGTTTGAGGGTTTCGATTTAGGAAAAGAAAAGTATACTCAGTCTCTTGAAAAGATATTACATAAAACTAAAGCAGAAGGTAAGGTATTGATTGTACAAGGTAACCTAGATAACGACCTAATAAGAGCAGCGTCTAATTTGTCAAATATAGATACGGAAGTGGTAAATAGTATTTCAACCTATCAACTACTTAAATACAAAAATATAGTACTAACACCAGAAACGATTGAAAAAATTACAACCTTTTGGGGTAAGACTACTAAAGATAAAAAAGTTGAAAAGGTAGAAAAACCAAAAAGTATAAAAACTAAAACTCAAGAATAATGGAGACACTAATTAAACCAATTATAAGTGAAAAAACAGTAAGATTAGCAGATGAGTTAAATCAGTATACTTTTGCGGTCAAACCTTATGCCGAGAAAATTGGTATTGCAAAGGCGGTAGCTACAAAGTTTTCGGTAACTGTTGAAAATGTCAGGGTAGTCAATGTATTGGGGAAAAAGATAACTTTTGGTAAAAAAAGACAAACCGGTAGGCAAACTACGACCAAGAAAGCCATTGTTACTTTGAAAGAAGGTGATTCTATAGAAATTTTTAAACTACAGTAATATGTCATTAAAGCAATTTAAACCAACAACACCAACACGAAGGCATACAGAATTGCTTGATTATTCTGTGGTAACGGTATCAAAGCCACATAAAGGTTTGGTCAAAACTATAAACTATCGGGCAGGTAAAAACTTTAGAGGAAAGCAGACGGTTCGACATAGAGGTGGTAGAGTCAAAAGACAATACAGATTGATTGATTTCAAAAGAGATAAATTCGATGTACCAGCGATAGTCGAAACTATAGAATATGACCCGTATAGATCTTCTAATATCGCATTACTCAAATATGCTGATGGAGAGAGAAGATATATTCTTGCACCCTTGAAGCTAAAAGTTGGGGATAGTGTTGTGGCAGGAGAAAAAGCTCCTATAAAAATAGGAAATACAATGTTACTCAAGAATATTCCTGCGTCTACATTTGTCCATAATATCGAGACAACACGCGGTAATGGTGGTATAATTGGAAGAGCTGCAGGATCAGCTATTCAAATACAAGGTTTTACCAAGGATTATGCACAGCTGAAAATGCCAAGTGGGGAAATTCGCTTGGTAAGGTCTGATTGTCTTGCAACTATTGGTACGGTTGGAAATATAGACTCTAAAAACATAAAATTAGGAAAAGCAGGAAGAAAAAGAAAACTAGGTTTTCGTCCAACTGTTCGTGGAGTTGCAATGAGTGGAGGTAAACATCCTCATGGAGATGGTCAGGGTAAAAGCGGAAGACACGGCCCAGGAGGACCAGCACAAGATAGATGGGGTAATCCTGTCGGTAAGAAAACCAGAAATAACAAGATAACAAATAAATATATTATTCAGAGAAGACCAAATAAAAAAGGTCGAAAGCATAAAAAATATAAAACTATTGTTTAAATAAAATGTCGAGATCAAGCAAAAAAGGACCATTCGTGGATCCTAAGTTACTAAAAAAAATTGAGAAACACACACAATCAGGAAAAAGAGGTGGTATTAAGACTTGGTCTCGAAATAGTTCTATTTCTCCTGAGATGGTAGGAATAACTTTTGAAGTACACAATGGAAAAAACTTTATAAATATCTTTGTTACTGAGTCTATGGTTGGACATAAGCTTGGAGAATTTGCTTCTACCAGGAAATTCCAAGGACATAGTAAGAAAGGTAAAATCGGAAAAGCAACAGGTTCTGTTGGCCGTGTCTTAACTGAATAAAATGAAACCAAATACTGTTTACGCAAAAACAAAATATGTAAAATCCACTCCTAGGAAAACCAGACTGGTATTGGATTTGGTCAGAGGAAAAATGGTGGTAGATGCTCTAGATATTTTAGAGTTTACAAATAAAGGATCATCGCTTGATGTTTCCAAGACTGTGAAATCTGCGATGAGTAATGCTATAAACAATAAAAATTGGGATAAAAAGAAATTGATTATTAGTGAAGCTTTTGTTGATGAAGCACCTACCTTTAAAAGAGGTTTAGCAGTAGCTAGAGGGAGATATCATCAAATTTTAAAGCGAAATAGTCATATTACTATAGGAGTACAACAAATCAATTAATTATATTAGTAAATAATGGGTCAAAAAATAAATGCAACAGGTTTTAGAGTAGGAGTCAACAAAGGTTGGGGCTCATTTTGGTATGCACCTAAGGAGCAGTACTCTAAGCTATTACTTGATGATTTGAGGATTAAAAAATTTATTCGTAGAAAAATAGAAGCTTCTGGAGTAAGTGAGGTTAAAATCAAAAGATCTATGAATAAAGTAATCATTGAGGTTAAGGTTGCTAGACCTGGTGTTGTGATTGGCAGGGGTGGGGCTGGGATTGAAGATCTTAAAAAAGAGTTAAACAGAATGGTTAAAGGAGAAATTGAGTTAAAAGTATTTGAAATCAAAAATCCAGAGATTCAAGCACGACTAATAGCTGAAAATATTAAAAATCAGCTAACTCGTAGAATTGTACCTAAGTTCGCAGCTACTAGAGAGATAGAAAACGCTAAAAAATCAGGTCAAGTAAAGGGTATAAAGATTTGGGTTAGTGGTCGAATCAAAGGAGCGGAGATTGCTCGTGTAGAGAAGTTCCAATGGGGATCTGTTCCTATGCAAACACTTCGAGCAGATATTGACTATGCTTTCGTAGATGCACAGGTGCCAAATGCGGGAAAACAAGGAATTAAAGTTTGGGTATATACAGATGAAAAATTAGATTTAGACGATAGTGATTTTTAATTATGTTACAACCATCTAACACAAAATATAGAAAAGCATTTAGAGGTCGTATGAAGGGTATGGCAAACACTGGTAGTGAGCTTGCTAGTGGTGATTTTGGTTTACAATCTATAACGAGAAGTTGGGTAGATAGTAGGCAAATAGAAGCTGCTAGAAAAGCCCTGGTAAGGGAGATGAAAAGAAAAGGTAAGTTGTGGATAAGGGTTTTTCCTCACAAGCCTTACTCTAAAAAACCTGCGGAAGTTAGAATGGGAAAAGGAAAAGGAGCAGTCGAAGGATATGTAGCGGTAATTAAGCCCGGAAGAATTATGTTTGAAGTTGGAGGAGTTGATGAAGTAACTGCAAGAGAAGCTTTAAGGAAAGCATCTCAAAAACTACCAGTATTAACTAGGATTATTGCACGAGAGATATGAACAAACAGAAACTTAAAACATTAACAATTGCTGAGCTAGAGACAAGGCGTCAAAAGGTGCTATCAGAGCTTCACGAAACCCGCTTTGATCTAAAGATTGGACAAGAAAAAGATAACTCTTTAATTAATAAAAAAAGAAAAGAATTGGCTAGGATAAATACTTTTCTGAATGGATATGAGTTAGGAATTTATCAACCATCAGAGAAATCAAAAAAAGCAGAGACTAAAGAAAAGAAAGTAGAAAAAGCAGGAAAAACAGAAAAGGAAGTTGAAGAAAAATTAAAGGAAAAAGCTGATAAAAAGGAAGTAGGAGAGAAAAAGAAATAATTGAATAAATTAATAAATAGTTATAATGAAGAAAACACAAGATAAGAAAACACAACCAAAAAAATTACAAGGTATTGTAGTTAATGTGATTGGAGAAAAGACCATCAAAGTCCGAGTGGAGACTAAATTTCCACATCCTTTGTATAAAAAAATTATTAAAACACATAAAAATTATTTGGCACATATAACTAAAGGAAAGTGTGAAAAGGGAGATATAGTCTGGATTTCGGAAGGAAAGCCCGTAAGTAAAAGTAAGAAGTTTTATTTAGTTGAAAAGGTTAAATAATGGTACAAAGTTTATCGAGATTAAAAGTTAGTGATAATAGTGGTGCCAAAGAAATTATGGTGATCAGGGTGTTGGGGAGAGGAAAAGGTAATAGTTTTCAGAAGTTTGCTACTGTCGGTGAGATTGTGAAAGCATCTGTAAAAAAGGCTATTCCCAATAGTAACTATAGTGCTGGTGATGTTGTGGACGCAGTGGTGATTAGAACAACCAAAGAAGTAAGAAGGAATGACGGCTCTTATATAAGGTTTGATGATAATGCCGCAGTAATTATTGATAAAGTCAAAAAAGAACCAAAGGCAACCCGTATATTTGGACCAGTTGCTAGGGAATTAAGAGAGAAAAAATTTACAAAAATTATTAGTTTAGCTCAGGAAGTCTTATAATGAAGATCAAAAAAGGTGATACAGTAAAAGTACTTTCTGGTAAAGATCGTGGGAAACAGGGAGTTGTTAAATTTACTCTTCCAAAAGTGAGTAAAGTCGTGGTTGAGGGTGTAAATCTGACCAAAAGACATAAAAAGGAGAAAAATGAAACAGGAACAAAAAAACAAAATATACAACAGTTCGAAGCACCGATACCCGCTTCTAAAGTTATGTTGATTGATCCTAAAACTGGGAAATCAACACGGGTCAATTACAAAATAGAAAATGGGAAAAAAATCAGAATATCATCTAAAACAAAAATAGAAATTAAATAATAATGGCAAACGAAAAGTCAAGACTACAAGTAAAATACGAAAAAGAAATAATGCCAGAGCTTAAAAAAGAACTAGGTATTAAAAACAGTATGGCTGTTCCTACAGTAACTAAGATTGTAGTCAACTCTGGTCTTGGAGAAGCAAAAACAGATAATACTGCTATTGAGGAAATGGTTCGAGATATAGCTATGATTACAGGACAAAGACCAGTAGTTACCAAAACAAAAAAGGCAATATCAAACTTTAAAATTAGGAAAGGTATGGATATCGGGGTTAAAGTTACACTTCGTAGAAATATGATGTGGTATTTCTTGGATAGGATCATTTCAATCGCTCTTCCGAGGGTAAAGGACTTTAGAGGAATACCATCAGGTTCTTTTGATGGAGCAGGTAACTATACTTTAGGAATAAAAGAACATACGATTTTTCCTGAAGTTGATGCTACAAAAGTTAGTAAATTAAGAGGTTTACAGGTTATAATCTGTACCAATGCAAAAACAGATGATGAGGCAAGAAAATTATTAACTTTATTAGGAATGCCTTTTCAAAAAGATTAATTAAATATTAAATATGTCGACAAACGCACAAGAAGCAAAAGCTAGAAAACTTCAAATCAAATCCAAGTATCCAACTAGGGTTTATACTCGTTGTGAACTATGCGGAAGATCAAGAGGTTATCATAGATATTTTAAATTATGTAGAATTTGTCTAAGAAGACTTGCTCATAAGGGGGATATCCCTGGGCTAAAAAAGTCCTCTTGGTAAATATTAGAAATTAATAATGGTAAACGATCCAATAGGTGATTTTTTAACAAGACTAAGAAATGCTCAAATGCGAAAGCAGGAAGTAGTTGTCGTCCCTACGACAAAGACATTGGTAGCGATTACAGATATCCTTAAGAAAAACGGGTATATAGAAGATTATAGTGTCGGCACAGACAAAGCTGTAGCACAGCAGAGTTTAACCATCAACTTAAAATATATCGGCGGAGAGCCTGCAATGAGGAATATGGAAAGAATTTCAAAACCAGGACTTCGAAAATATTTAAATTATAAAGAAATCCCTAAGGTGTTAAACGGAAAAGGGATCGGTATTTTCTCCACACCAAAAGGTGTCCTATCTACAGAGGATGCAAGAAAAGGCAAAGTGGGTGGAGAGTATTTATGTGAAATCTGGTAAAAATGTCTAAAATAGGTCAAGAAGCAATACAATTTGATAGTAGTAAAATCACCGTTAAAATTGAAAACGGTGGATTATATCGGTATTTACACATTACAGTTGTCGGGCCAAAGGGTAGTCTTGAGGCATCTATTCGAAAAGGAGTCGGAGTTGAGGTAGTAAATAACGAGATTATTGTTACAAAAAAATCTGATACAAAATCTGCCAAAGCATATCATGGTTTGTACAGGTCACTAATTGCAAATATGGTTAAAGGTGTGAGTGATGGATTTGAAAAGAAACTAGAAATTCACGGAACAGGTTATAGGGGAGAACTAAAATCTCCACAAAAAATTGAAATGAAACTCGGTTTTTCTCATGTGGTGACATATGAAGCAAGAGAGGGAATAGAGTTAGTTATGGATGATCAAAATACGATTCTTGTTAAAGGATTTGATAAACAATTGGTTGGCCAGACTGCTGCAGAGATTAGAGGGCTTAGAAAACCTGAGCCGTATAAAGGTAAAGGGATTAGATATGCTGACGAACAAATCAAAAGAAAATCCGGTAAATCTGGAGCTACAGCTTAATATTATAAAATAATGATTAATAAAAATACTAGAAGACAAAAAAGAAAAACAAAAATCCGCTCAAAGATTAGAGGGACGGAAGATAGACCAAGACTTGTAGTTTATAGGAGTAATGTGCATATTTATGCACAGCTCATAGATGATAATGCCGGAAAAACCATAGCATCTGCTACAGACAAAAAAATTACTAAAGGTACAAAATCAGAAAGAGCCAAAGTTGTAGGAGAAGAAATTGCAAAGATTGCTACAACAAAAAAGATTACTAAAGTTGTGTTTGATAGGTCAGGATATCGTTTTCATGGTAGAATAAAAGACCTTGCTCAGGGAGCAAAAGAAGGTGGACTTATTTTTTAATATTAATAAATTAACTCAATTAAATGGCTAGTGAAGATAAGGATACAAAAAAGACAATACTAAAGAATGAGGAAACTCAAGATATAAAAGAGTCTAAGAAACCTGATTTAGTAGATACAAAGGTAGATGACAAAGCAGAGGTTAAACTTGTAGAAAAAAAGAGTTTGGAAATAAAACCAAAACAAATGGAAACAACAGGTAAATCTACTGATATGAGTAAGACAGGCAGAACTTCTCCTGGTCGTTCGTATACAAACAATAGAGATAGAAATAAAGGTAGCGGTAAGTTTGGACGAAAACCAAATAGAGGAGCTGATGAATTAGAGAAAAGAATTGTAACTATAAGAAGAGTATCTCATACATATAAGGGGGGAAAAAGAATGAGTTTAAGTGTTCTTGTTGTAGTTGGAGATAGAAAAGGAAAAGTAGGTGCTGCTATGGGAAAAGGCGCAGATGTAAAAAGTGCAGAAACAAAAGCATATAACAAAGCTAAGAAAAGTATGGTCGAGATAAAGCTACACAATACAACAATCCCACATGAACTTTTTCATAAGAAGGGGGCCGTAAAGATATTTATGAAACCAGCAGCACCTGGTACTGGAGTTATAGCCGGTGCTTCTATGAGATCTGTTCTAGAACTTGTGGGGATTAAAGATATTTTAACTAAAATTATTGGAGCTCCAAACCCCATAACCAATGTATATGCGACTATTGAAGCATTACAATCTATGAAGCCATGATTCATAACTATACACAAAAAACAACTAAAAATAAAAAGAGAGTAGGACGAGGATATGGTTCTGGCAAAGGAGGGCATACAGTAGGACGAGGTACTAAGGGTGCAAAATCAAGAACAGGATATAAACTTCCAAGACCTGGTTTTGAGGGAGGGCAAATGCCTCTATCTAGGAGACTACCTAAAATGAAAGGGTTTTCAAGAAAATATTTTCAAAATAAAGAGAATACTGTGTTAGTCAAGTTAGAACAACTTAATGTTTTCCAAGATGGTGAGGAGGTTAATCTAGACAGTTTATCAAAAGCTGGTATTATAAAACCTAGTAAAAAGCCACAGATGGTGAAGATACTTGCCTGTGGAGAAATTACTAAAAAACTTATCGTTTCTGGTGTTAAACTTTCAAAAACTACTACTGCCAAGATTAACAAAGCAGGCGGTAAAGTTTTGTAAGATAAAGGTTTACTACATATATAGATGAAACTATCAAAACTCAGAATGAAAATTCCCAGACCCAGTTTTCATAGACTAAAAAGTAAATTGACTCCTAAAAAAGAGTTTTCTAATATTTCAGATAAGGAACAAATTACTCTAAAGGAGTCTTTACGATCTCCAGAAATCAGGAAAAAACTTATGGTCACCTTTGGGTTGATTCTTGTGTATAGACTGTTGGCAGCAGTTCCTTTACCAGGTATATACACCGTGCTTTTTGCATAAGCTTTTGGGAAAAACCAATTAACTAACTTTTTCTCAATTGTAACTGGAGGTCGCTTGGACAACCCTTCTGTGGTAGCAATCGGTTTGGGAGCGTATATTAACGCATCTATTGTGATCCAACTAATGACAACAATTATCCCCAAACTAGAAGAACTCTCCAAAGAGGGAGAGAGAGGGAGGGCAGTTATAAACCAATATACTAGACTCTTGGCGGTTCCTTTGACTGTAATTCAGGCAGTTGTAATCTACACGATCCTACGGAGTGTAACTGCTTCTGTTCCTCAGTTAGCAGGACTACTTGATAATATTACTACCCTTGATATCATAACTATGATTGTCTCTCTAACTGCTGGAAGTATGATTCTTATGTGGCTTGGTGAGCTTATTACTACCTATGGTATTGGAAATGGTATCTCTATAATCATTACAATCAGTATTCTAACAGTAGTTCCAAATCTCATCGCCAGAGACTTTGTCTTTCTTAGCGGAGATATAGAGTTACTTCGGAATGGTAATCTCAATGTATTATTAAATGAGAACTTCAGGCTTGTATATTTTGTGTTGTTGGGTTTTTATTTATTAATAATGAGCATAGTCTATATAAGTGAAGCAGTTCGTAAACTTCCTATTCAGTACGCTAGAAGGTTTAGAGCAGAAGGAGTACAGGCAACCTACCTACCTTTGAAACTCAATCAGGCAGGAGTAATGCCTGTGATTTTTGCTTCTGCTATGATGGCGTTCCCTCAGATTATTGCTCAGCTTATGGTTACAATAGCGAAACCCGAAACATTTTTCTACAGAGTTGGTACTACTATCAATAACTCATTTCTGGGTACTACCACCTCTATATTACGAGGGGATGATTTTATTAGAGATAATGTTTATTACTTAATTACATTTTTTGTTCTAATTATTGTATTCTCGTTCTTTTATACATTTGTAACTTACAAACCTTCCGATACTGCGGATAATTTGAAAAAAAGCGGGGCATTTATACCTGGACTTAGACCAGGGAAAGTTACACAAACATATATTACTAAAGTACTAATCAGATTGACTGTTGTAGGAAGTTTGTTTTTAGCAGTTATTGCAATATTGCCTAACCTAGCAAGACTTAGTCCACAAGGGGCAAATCTAGCGATACTTTCGGGTATAGGAGGTACCAGTTTATTGATTGTTGTTGGTGTTATTCTAGATACAATTCGACAAATGAAATCACTCACAGTAACGAGAAGCTACGAACAGTACAAATAAGTGGGAATTATCATTAAAACAAAACAGGAAATTGCCATAATGAAAGCAGGAGGTAGTATTCTTTATGAAATACTCTCTAAACTTTCAGAAGAAGCAGTACCCGGAATCTCCACAGGAGATCTGGATAAAATGGCAGGAGCTCTTTGCAAAAAATATAAAGTTAAACCAGCTTTTAACGGTTATAATGGATATACTTCTAATATTTGTACAGGGATAAATGATGTAGCAGTACACGGTATTCCCTCCAGTGATGAAATTATCAAAGAAGGACAGATTTTAAGTATTGATATGGGGGTTATACATAAAGATCTCTATACAGACTCTGCAGTTACGGTATCTGTTGGAGAGGTTGATGAAACTGCAAGCCGTCTTTTAGAAACTACTAAGTTTGCACTAGATAGTGCGATAAACATAGCAATAGAAGGGAATACTGTAGGAGATATTGGTCATATAATCGAAACAATCGCATCTCTAGCGGGTTTTAGTGTTATAACTCAGATGACAGGGCATGGAGTTGGACATAAATTACATGAAGAGCCGTATATTCCGTGTTTTGGAGAACCTGGAACGGGAGAGGTTTTGAAAACCGGAATGACAATAGCAATAGAACCTATGATAAATGAAGGTGTTTCAGAAATATATATAGAGGATGATGGTTGGACAACAAGGACCGCTGATGGCAAAAGATCTGCGATTTTTGAACATACACTTGTTGTTGGTAAAAGAAAGGCAAAAATATTAACGCTTTAGGTTGTTTAGGTAAGCGGTATTTGCTATAATCACATACCGTAGTGTTCGTATATATTTATGTAAAATGATTACTGGCACTAGGTTTTGAAAGTAAGCCTGCGTTGGATTAGTATTACTTATAAAATCCTTGCAGTATGTGGCTTTTTTAAGGCCACGGTTTTTTATTTAATAAGGTCAAATGGTATCAGAGAAAGATAAAATATTTAAGGTTAGGGGAACAATAGTGGAGACACTTCCCGGAACAAAGTTTAAAATAGAGATTGACTTAAAAGGAGATAAGCATATGATTATGGGACATATTTCGGGTAGAATGAGAATGCATTATATTAAATTACAAAAAGGTGATGAGGTAGAACTAGAAATGACTCCTTATGACCTGACAAAAGGAAGAATAACATATAGATTCTAATGAAAGTAAAAGCATCTGTAAAAAAACGCTGTGAGCATTGTTATATCGTCAAACGATCCAAAGCAGACGGCAAAAAAATAGTTTATATTTACTGTAAGCGTAATCCACGCCACAAACAGAAACAAAGTTAATTTTATAAAATGGCTAGAATAGCAGGTATTAGTTTACCACTAGAAAAAAAAGTAGAGTTTGCACTAACCTATATTTATGGTGTAGGACATACCACTTCAAAAAAGGTTCTAGTACAAACCAATGTTAATCCAGATAAAAGAGTTAAAGATCTTACTGATCAAGAAGTTAAAAGAATTAGTTCAGCATTGTCAGATAGGCCTTTAGAGGGAGATCTTCGTCAGATAGAGTTTCGAAATATAAAACGATTAAAAGATATTAAATCATATCGTGGTACTAGACATAAACTAGGACTTCCTGTCCGAGGACAACAAACTCGTACAAATGCAGTAACAAGAAAGGGTAAAAATATTGCAGTTGGAGGATTAAAACGAAAGCTTGAGAAAACTTAATTTATAATTAGCATACTAAATTGGCTAAAGTAGAAAAAAAAGAAAAAAAAGCTACCGGTGCTGGTACAGGTAGTAAGAAGTTTAAAAATAAAAAGAAAAAAAAGATTAGTGTTCAAAAAGCGAAAGTATTTGTTACCTCAAGCTATAATAACACTATGATCACTATCACAGACTACGAAGGAAATGTACTATCTTGGAGTAGTCCAGGAGTTGTGGGTTTTAAGGGTTCTAAAAAAAGTACAGCCTTTGCAGCGACTAAGGCTGCGGAGGATGCAGTTTCCAAGATCCAGAAGTTTGGAGTAAAACAAGCAACGGTTGTGGTTAAAGGTACAGGTATGGGAAGACAAGCTGCGGTAAAAGGGCTTAGAACGGCAGGGTTACGACTTACCTCGATGTCTGATCATACTCCTATTCGACACGGAGGGACTACACCGAGAAAAAAGCCACGAGGATCATAAGGCTTTAATTTAATATACGAGACATAATAAAATGGCAAGATATACAGGACCAAAATGGAAAATAAGTAGAAGAGAAAACTATGATGTTTTTGGAGATGAGTCATGGAAAAAAAGACCCAATCCTCCCGGTGTTCAAGCAGTTTCTAAGAGTAGACCATCTAACTATGCAGTTCAGTTTAGAGAAAAACAAAAAGTAAAGAGAATGTATGGACTTATGGAGAAACAGTTCAAAAAGATATATATCGATGCAACCAAGGCTACCGGAAATACGGGAACAATTATGTTACAGTTACTAGAAACCAGACTAGATAATGTAGTCTATAAACTTAAGCTTGCCAAAACAAGAAATCAGGCAAGGCAATTTGTAACACACGGACATGTGCTGGTAAATGGTGCAAAACTTGATATTCCTTCATATAAACTTAGCGTAGGAGATGAAGTTTCGTTAACCTCTAAGTTTCAAAAAGAAGATCATATCAAAATTCTGCAAGCAGAGTTAAAAAATGTAAAATTACCTGAATGGCTTAAAAATGGAAAGGTACAGTCATTGCCAACAAGGGATATGATAGATCAAGGTATTGAAGAACAGTTAATTATTGAGTTTTATTCAAGATAATATTTTTTTATTTAAAGTTAAAAGCTAATAACATGATTGCATTGGATAAATTTAAAGTAAAAATTGTAAAAGATGAGCCCGGATACGGTATGGTGGAGATAGGCCCACTTCCTGGAGGGTATGGACATACACTAGGTAATACACTTAGAAGACTTCTGCTTTCCTCTGTGCCTGGTGCTGCAGTTACATCAGTTAAAATTGACGGAGTGAAGCATGAGTATACAAGTATGGATAAAGTTCAAGATGATGTGATCTTTATAATGCTTAAACTTAAAAACCTTGCTATTCGTAAATTTGGAAATGATCCTGTTACACTAACTTTAGAAGTAAAGGCCAAAAAAGATGAAGTAAGAGTAGTTACTGCTACTGATTTTGATATTCCCAGTGATGTTGAAATTGTTAATAAAGACCTTGAGATAACTACCCTGACAGGGGAGACAACCTTTAAACTAGAGGTTGTAGTCGAAGGTGGGACAGGGTATGCCTACCCAGATGAGGAAAAGCGTAAAGAAATCGGAATGATTCCCGTTGATGCAATTTATAGCCCAGTCAAAAGAGTTGATGTAAATATCTCAAAAGCTAGACTTGGAGAATTTACAAACCTAGACCAGATAAACATAGAGGTGTATACCAACGGAACAGTTACCACACTAGAAGCATTACTTAAAGCTTCTGAAATTTATGATGAAATGGCCAATCGATTACTTTCACAATTCGGGGGAGATCCAATAATGGCAGAAGAACAGATTATCAAAGAAGAGCAAGAACAAACAACAACAGAAGATAAAATTCTTGTTAGTCAGCTCAATCTATCTACTAGATTAACTAATGCTCTTTTAAATTCGGGTATTAGTGATCTGAGAAATCTATCATCTATTCCTAGAGATGAAGTCGCTAGTTTCAAAGGAATGGGTAAAAAGTCTATGACAGAGCTAGAGGATATTATGACCGAAAAGGGCTTAGTTTTTGAAATATTATAATATTTATGAACAATCGACCAAACATAGCAAAAATTACTGAAAGTGCTTCACATACACAGTCTTTGAAACGCAATCTTCTAACAGACTTGGTTATTTATGAGCATGTAGAGACTACGGCTAGTAAGGCGAAGGTGATAATTCCTTTATTTGATAAAGTTATCAATATTGCAAAGAAAGATGACAAAAGAATTGCAGAATCTAAGTTAAACAAGATCTTTTTTAATGAAAATGCTACAAAAAAAGTGATGGATGTTTTGGTAAAGCGACTAGAAGGTGACCAGGGTGGATATCTTAATTACTATAAAACAGGTAGAAGAAAAGGAGACAATGCTCCTACAATTAAAATGATTGTGAAAGGATACACATATAGAGAGATTGGAGCTAAAGCCAAGACTAAAAAATCTAAAGATAAAACCAAAGATCAAAAAGAAAGCAAACACTTTGAGGGAGTAGAAACAAAAGATATGACTCATCAACAAAGTCAGATTGATACAAAAGCTTCACAAGGAAAAGCGAAGTCTAGATCAGGAATATAAATTATACTAATTATGGCAAATACAACTATTATTAAAAAATCAGATATAAATGCAAAATGGTATTTAGTCGATGCTAAAGGGGTTCGACTTGGTAGATTAGCTACTCAGTGTGCAGGTCTTCTAATCGGCAAAGATAAAGCAGATCGTGCTCATAATATGGTTAGTGGTGATGTAGTGGTGATAATCAATGCTAAAGAAATCGATGTTCATAAAACTAAACTTCAAAAGAAAAAATACTACTCTCATTCTACTTACAGAGGTGGATTTAAGGAAGAAACCCTAGAGGATCTACTTGAAAAATTCCCAGAAAGGGTGATCGAAAAGGCTATTAGCGGAATGCTTCCTAAAACAAAACTTAGAGAGAGGTTTATGCAAAATTTATATGTATATGCAGGACCGGATCATAAACATGATTCACAAAAACCTGAAAAAATTGAAATTAAATAACTATGGCAGAGATAAAACCTAAAACAAAAACAGAAAAGTACTTTTATGCATATGGTAGAAGAAAAACATCAGTAGCTACTATCCGTTTGTTTAGTGGTAGTGAAGAGAGTAAGGTAAATGATATGGGATTAAAACAGTATTTCCCTCTAGAAGATGATCGTAAAGTTGTTTTAATGCCTTTGGCGATAACAGGAAAACAAA
>CAYQRB010000015.1:0-22994 GCA_964420145.1 uncultured Candidatus Saccharibacteria bacterium | reverse complement strand
TAAAGATGAAGATTACGGACCTTGTGGAGGCAGGGATGTAAACAGAGATGGGAAGTTAAGTATACAAGACTTTGGAGAACTAGGAATAGGGTTTGCACAAAGGTATTATCCTAAGACTAGTTGTGCTTTGTGAACCATAGTAAGGTTCTCTATGTACCAACCTACTAGACTCCTACACTTTTTGTATATTCCTAAACCGGATTTGCTACAACGACAAATCTATTTGCACTATTCCCATCGGGATAACAAGTAAATAAGGTCAATGTATCTTTGCCAGCTTCTCCGGTAATAATCGAAACATCATGAGGTTGAACAATCTTACTTTTTGCCACACGGTATTTGTACTCTTTTCCGTCCATCTTAACAGTAATCTCATCTCCTATTTTTATGTTTTTCAAAGCAGAAAATGCTGCAGTTGGGTCTTTTGTTCTTTCATAGTAGTTTCCTGATGCACTATGCCCATAAATAACAGTATTGTTTTTTAGTGAGGATATCGGTAAACCTGTTCCATTAAAGTGAGCCAACCCCCCTTCTAAATAGCTATCATATATTTCCTCTACTCCACTTTCTACATTAGCAGTTACCCTAATATCCTTAAAACCGAGAGATGGAATTGATAAGGAGAATTTCCCTTTATACTCATTACTTTCTGGATCTGACAATAACCCATTAGTAGCAAAAGCCTCATCCTTTAATCGCTGGAAGTACTCCGCTCCTGGATTTGAAATATATTCTGCCCGAGAAACATAATTTTCCGAGGCTAGCGCAATAGTACTTGTATCATAATAATTTACCTTTAACTTTATAAATTCCTTAAAATCGGGGAAGAATTGTTGATAAATCATAAAAAACCCAGACATTATTAGAAAAACCGGAATCAGTGCTCCGATAAATTTAGAGTTAATTAAAAATTCTTGAATATTTCCTACAAAAGAAAATACAAAATCACCAAGAGTTGCCTTTTGTTTAGGGGATTTATCATAGTAATAACTCACAAGTCCATCAGAACTTGCGGTTCGTATAGGGGCCTTTGTATACGAATACAGAGCCATCGCCAGTAAAAAATAGTTAGTGCAATTAAGTACTTCTAATGAAGAGTGCAAGTCCGCATTAGTTTATGTAAGTATAATACATTTTCTGCGTTTAAATCTCAACAGATAAATTGGTTTTGTGCTAAAATAGAACAATTCATATCTCATAATCTTCTTCTATGGCTATTAATCAAAGTATAAAAAAAAGCGTAAAAGACCTTATTTCCAAAGGAAAAGAACAAGGGTATCTTACACAAGATGAGGTTTTGGAAGCATTTCCTGATGTAGAGGAAGATATGAACCTTCTAGAATATATTATCACTACTCTACAAGATGAGGAGGTAGAGATAGTTGAACCTATTTCCGAGATCCCCGAAGAACTAGCTAGTATCTCTCCTACTCCCAAGGGTATGACTTTTGAACAAAAAATCCAAATTCTTAAAAAAATTCGCTCCCATGTAACCACAGATCCTATTAGAGCATATCTTCATGAAATCGGTCGTATCCCACTACTTAATGCCGAAGAAGAAGTTATCTTGGCAAAAAGAATCGAAAAAGGAGACCAAGAAGCAAAAGACCTGTTGACAACTGCTAATCTTCGTCTTGTCGTTTCTATTGCTAAAAAATATGCAAAAAGAGGACTTGACCTTCTGGATTTAATCCAAGAAGGAAATATCGGACTTATTCGTGCAGTAGAGAAGTTTGAGTACAGGAAGGGCTTTAAATTCTCGACTTATGCTACTTGGTGGATTAGACAGGCTATCACAAGAGCTATTGCGGATCAAGCTCGTACCATCCGTGTTCCTGTACATATGATTGAAACCATAAACAAACTTAGTAAAATCTCAAGTCAGTTGGCAGCAAAACTAGGTAGAAGACCCACTATCCAGGAAATTGCAGATGAAATGGACCTAGATATTGCCAAAGTAAACGAGATTATTCGTATAGCACAACGACCTGCTTCTCTTGAATCCCCTATTGGGGAAGAAAAAGACTCAAAACTTGGAGATATTATTCCTGATGAATTTTCTGCTTCCCCTACCGAAATCGCAACCTGGGCTTCTCTCCGCAATCAAGTTAATGAAATCTTAAGTGGTCTTACTGATAGAGAAAGGAAGGTCTTAGAGCTTAGGTTTGGTCTTAAAGATGGAGTATCAAGAACACTAGAGGAGGTCGGACATGAGTTCAAAGTTACCAGAGAAAGAATTCGACAGATTGAAGCAAAGGCACTTAAAAGACTCAAAAGCGAAGAAATCGCACAAGCACTAAGAGACTATTTGCGCTAATTTGATTACAGAAATACAAAAACAAAAGCAAATACTCAGACAAAAATTTTATTCTCAATCTCTTACTCTTCCCAATAATATTTATAGAAAAAAAGCTTCTAATATAATTTGTAAAAATCTTCAATCAACAAGTTTTTTCAAAGACGCAAAAACTGTTTTACTCTATTACCCATCACAAGAGGAAGTAAATATAACCTCAATAATAGAAAACTATTTCTCTGAAAAGGACAAACACATATATCTACCTTCTACATCTCGCTTGTCAATCACACAAGTTTCTAGAGATACACCACTGAAAATAAGTTTTAATTCAATAAAAGAACCAGTTTATCCCAATCCTAAACTACCGCAAAAACTTAATCTGGCTGTAATTCCCGGTATATTTTTTGACGAACAAGGTTTTCGACTAGGTCACGGCAAAGGCTGGTATGATCAACTACTCTGCAAAGTAGTATTTGATACTATTGTTGGTTTGAGTTTTGAAAAAATGATAGTTAAAAAACTCCCTATAGAAGACCATGATAAAAAAGTAGATTTCATCATAACCGAAAAAAGAATTATTGATTGTAGATAATTTAGCAAAACTCTTATTTTTTAATCAACAAATGTCTATAATATAGTAATGTTATACCCTAAATGAAAAAGTTTTTTTACACAATTCTGACCATATTGTTTTCTATGGCATTTGTTTCTTCTACCTTTGCACTACCTACTTCCACCCCTACTGTACTGCCAACTGCACTTGGAGAGGAAGGTAATACCACAATATCAATACCTATGACTCCTACAGAGATAGTATTACAGGGAAGAGATATGGGAGGAAGACTATCGGGAGAAGTTGGCGTTAATCTAGGTGAAATTCCTCCCACTGCACAAATGGTGAAGATATCAATGAACTACACTCAAACTGGTATCAGTTCAGGGATTATGCGAATACTCGATAGGCGAAGTATAAGCATTGTTGACAGTACTGCGCTAGGACAAGAGGGTGAAAAGTCCACAAATCGAGTAGATTCTCTAATCCAAGACTGGGTTAAAAACCCTGATAACAATCTTGGGTTTATATTTCAAACAAGTGAATTAGAGCCAGATATTGAAATAAAGCTAACCAACTTTACTATACACCTAGAATACAGCGTCCCCGATAAAACTAACCCTGAAATACTAAAACTTGACCTATCTGTAGTAGATCAGACTACTGCAAAAATAGATTGGAAAACAGACGAACCTGTTATTGTTATGGCAGAGTTTGGAAAAACCTCAAACTATGATAGAAAAACAGATAAAACAATCGAGTATAAAGTATCAGATACTTTAGTTATCCAAGATCTTAGCCCTGACCTTACATATCATCTACAGTTTGTCGCTACCGATACAAGTGGGAATATATCAAGATCTGAAAATATTATTTTTACTACTAACAAAAACTCATCTAACAGCACAACCTCTATCACAAGAGGACTGCTTCCTCCGAGACTTTTAAATAGCGAACTGCGTAGTACACCAAATGGATATGTAGTAGATTTAGCCTGGTCACCCGCCACCTCAGAAACCATTATGGGATATATTGTTTTTCGAACATTAGGTAGTGGGTCATATGAAGAACTAACTCGTCTAGACAAAAGCGTTACTCGCTATACCGACTCCAAAGTAGAATCTGGCGGAGTGTATAGATACCATGTTGTTAGCTATTCGGGTACAGAGCAATCTAGTAAATCCCCCATCGAAACAGTTACAATCCCTAGTTCAGGCGTGCTTGGGATTGATAGTATCCTCAAAGAAGGTAATCAAAAACTCGCAATTTTCTTTATTATGGCTGGATTACTAATGCTTTTTGGAATTTTTTATTTCTTCCGTAAAAAAATAAAAGCGAATATTGCATATAATGAAAAACTTAGTCGACACCAACGACTACACAATGTACTACACGATCCAAACTACTACATCAACGGTTATGAAGATGCTGTAATAGAGAGAGTAGACTAGTCTTCTACAGTAGGGAGTGGATCATCATCATCCCGTTGACATTGTGTCCCCCAATATGTTTCCAACAAGCTATAATCTATAGGTTTGATAGGGCCTTTCTTTTCCGGTAGAGATGTATAAAATGGCATAGAGGAAGCTTCAATAGATCCATTTTTTAAAATTTTATCTGTAATGTATTGATCGCTACGCTCTTCCCAGGGTGGATCCCAGGAACCGTCCTTTGGAAATAGTCCTGGTGATTGTGGTACCCCTCCCGTCTTCATATATATGGCTTAACAACTCTAGTTTAGACATACCTTAATTTAGTATATTTACCAAATCCCTCTGTTATGGTAGAATCATTATATTCTAGTGATTAGTAAAAGTGAAAAGAACATATCAACCAAGTAAAATCAAACGAATCCGAAAATTCGGTTTTCGTGCAAGAATGTCCACCAAAGGTGGTATCAATGTTTTAAAAAGTCGTAGAGCCAAGGGACGAAAATCCCTTACTGTTTCAGATGAACTCACTTCAGACAAAAACAAGCGGTTCAAAAGACTCAAATAACACAGTCTCATGCTCAAAAAATCCCACCGTATCAGGCTGGAATCAGAATATAAAAGAATATTTTCCAAAGGTCAAAAGGTATATTCTCCATTTTTTATTCTATTTATAACTCCTGCTCAATCTGATAATACCCAGGCACAAAAGACCTCAACACGGTTCGGTTTTATTGCCAGCAAAAAGGTGGGGAAGGCGGTAGATAGAAATAGAGCTAAACGAGTAATGCGAGAAATTATCCGTCTAAACCTAGTAAATATAAAGAACGGATTTGAGGTTGTAATAATTCTCTCTCCTAAAATAGTAGGACAAACCTATTCTGTATTAGAAAAGGAGATATTAAACAGTCTTAGAAAAGCTACTCTTATAAAAAATATTCCTTGAGATTTACCAGGTAAGATGACTAAACGCTTTGTTTGCTTCCGCCATTTTGTGAGTATCTTCTTTCTTCTTATAGGCATTGCCTTGTTTGTGTATCGCTGCCAATGACTCGGTATATAAAGACTCTGAGAAAGTCTTGTTCCCTCTAGAGTCTCTTGCTGCAGTAACTAACCATCTTAGTGCAAGGTCCAGTTGTCTTTTCTCTGATACTGGAACAGGTACTTGGTAGTTTGCTCCTCCCACTCTTCTTGATCTAATTTCGACCTTTGGTTTTATATTATCTAAAACACTTTCCAAAGAAGAAAGTGCATCTTTTTTGGTTTCGGTAGAGAGTTTATCCATCGTTTCATAAACGATTTTGATAGCAACATCTTTTTTGCCATCAACCATAACATAGTTAATCAGCTTTCCTACAGTTTCACTGTTATATTTAGAATCTGGTTTAATTTCTCTAACTCGTATACTTTTTCCTCTCATTTTTTATATCTGAAAATTATTTAGATTTTTTAGCTCCATATTTGGATCTAGAGGTTTTTCTTCCCTCTACCCCGGCCGTATCATATTTACCACGAACAATCTGGTATTTAACACCAGGCAGATCAGGTCTTCTACCGGCTCGCACAAGCACCACAGAGTGCTCTTGAAGGTTATGACCCTCGCCTGGAATATATGCACTTATTTCCTGCTTATTTGACAGTCTAACTCTGGCAACCTTACGCAAAGCAGAGTTTGGTTTTCTAGGTGTTCTTGTGAAAACAGCAAGACAAACACCTCTCCTTAGTGGATTGGGTCGTTTGCTGAATTTATTACGAATACTATTGTAGTTAAACTGTAGTTGTTTATACTTTGTCGTTTCGCTAAAACCCAGCCCCTTATAACGCACCGTACCGCGTTTTTTAGATCTTCCTTTTCTTACAAGTTGTGATACTCTTGCCATAATAAATTTAGTTTACTTTAATATAATTATCTAACTTCGTCTCCCAAAGGAACCGTCCTTCCGATTATAACATTTTCTTTCAATCCTCTCAAATAGTCCACCTTGCCAATAAGACCTGCTTCACTTAATACACGAACTTGTTGTTCAAAAGATGCTGCAGAAAGCAAACTATCAGTTTTGATTGCTGCAAATGTAATCCCTAACAACTGTCGTTTACTCTTTATCGTTTTTTTATTCTCTAGGTGTAATTCTTCGTTTTGCTTTCTAAGCTCAATATGATCTGCATAATCCCCTGGTAGGTAATCTGAGTCTCCCGCATCAGTAATTT
Organism: uncultured Candidatus Saccharibacteria bacterium; assembly: GCA_964420145.1. GTDB lineage: Bacteria > Patescibacteriota > Dojkabacteria > B142 > OLB20 > JAJTYI01. Next base: position 16,504 of record CAYQRB010000015.1, on the reverse strand, counting down.
TGGAAAACCTCGAAACCTGTCTTACCACCACCTCAACATGTTTATCATCAATCGCTATACCTTGTATCCCATATGTTTCTTGGACATTATCAATCAGATAGCGTTGAGCTTCTTTGATATCATTGATCTTCATAATTTCTTTTGGATCTTGAGAACCACTTGTAAGGGCAAATCCTTTAATTACTTCTGCACCATCTTCTACATTTATAATTACATCCTCACCAACTTCATACTCTGTAACAAACTCTTTATCAACAACAAAAATAATTTTGTTATCGCTTTTTGTAGCCTTCCCTTCCATTTCTGCAACTACTTTTTCACCATCTTTTTTGGTATAAATCAACTCACCCTCTTTAAACTTTTTGGTTCGTTTGATATCTGTAATATCGCCTTCTTCTAACTCGTAAACTTTTTGCATTTGTTTATGACTTGAAACCCTTAGCCTTTCGACCTTTTCGGTATTATCTTCGTATATATACTCAACCTTCCCATCGATCTCGGCAAGGATTGCTTTTCCTTTCGGAGTCCGTACCTCAAAAAGCTCTTCTACTCTAGGAAGTCCCTGGGTAATATCTGTACCAACTCTACCAGCCAAGTGTTTTGTGTTTAGAGTAAGCTGTGTTGCGGCCTCTCCCATAGATTGTGCCGCAATAACTCCTACAGCAACTCCTTTATGTACAGGTTTTCTTGTACCAAGATCATATCCGTAGCATTTTTGACAAACACCGTATTTCGTCTCACAGATTAAAACAGATCTAATCTCAATATGAGGCAAACTGGTGTTGATAATCTTCTGAGCTTTCTTTGCTGTAATCTCTTCATCTTTTTTGACAATAATTTCTCCTGTTTTGGGATCAACTATATTTTCTCCCGCAAATCTTCCTGTTATCCTCTCTTCAAAACTTAGCCTTCTATTTACATCCCTAAATATTGTAAAACTATTACTTGTTCCACAATCTTCTTCTTTAACTATTACATCTTGTGCTACATCTACCAATCTTCGTGTTAGATAACCTGATTCTGCAGTTCTAAGTGCAGTATCTGCTAAACCTTTTCTGGTACCTCTTGCTGCTACAAAATATTCTAGATTAGAGAGCCCTTGTTTATAGTTTGATCGTAAAGGTAACTCTACAATATTACCCAGTGGATCAAGAATAAGCCCTCTAATACCAGAAATCTGCCTTAGTGGGTTCTGTACAGGCAAAGCTCCTGATTCCTGTAGAATTACTAAGTTATTATTAGGATCTTTTGCATATTTGTTCCAAGTAATATCTGCAACTTCCTCTACTAAATCCATCCACATTTGTTCTGAGAGTCTTTTCTTTTCCTGTAGTGTTAACAGTCCTGTGTAATAATCTGCATTTAACCGATCATCTTTTTCTTCTACTTCTTTGAGTAGTTTATCTTTTTGATCATCAACAACTAATTCATCAGTACCTACAGAAACTCCTGATTGTGTGGCATACTTGAAGCCAAGCTCTTCAATTGAGTCTAAAGTCTTAGTAGCTTGCTTCTGTCCATATTTCTCTAGGATCTGTGCGGATATTTTGGCTACATCTTTTTTATTTAATAACTGGTTTACATAACCAAAATCTTGCGGAAGTATATCATTTAACAATAGCCTTCCTACGGTAGTTTCTAATATTTCATTATTTAAAAGAACTTTTATTTTATCCCTTAATAAAATCTCTCCTCGCTCATAATATCCTATAGCCTCATTTTGAGAAGCAAAGAATTTTATATCTTTATTATTATTGGCTCCAGTTAAATAATAAATCCCAAGAGCCATATCTTTTTCTACATTTACCACAGGTTGTCCATCTGCTTCTAAAAGCAAATTGCTTTCAGTAAACATCTTTTCTATCGCTTCCTCTATGGCTTTTTTCGATAATGGAACATGTACTGCCATTTGGTCTCCGTCAAAGTCTGCATTAAAGCCCTTACAAACCATAGGATGTAATCTTATGGCGTCTCCTTCTGTTAAGACAGGGAAAAAAGCTTGAATACCTTGTTTGTGTAATGTTGGAGCTCTATTTAATAAAACGGGTCTATTTTGAATCACTTTTTCTAATATATCCCAAACCTCGTTTGATCTAGATTCAAAAAAATGCTTAGCACTTTTAATATTTGGAGCAAGTCCTTGTGCAATTATTTCTCTTAGAACAAATGGCTTAAATAGTTCTAATGCCATTGTTTTTGGTAATCCACATTGACTAATTTTTAGATCTGGACCAGGAATAATAACAGAACGACCCGAGTAATCTACCCGCTTTCCAAGCAGGTTTTGTCTGAATCGTCCTTGTTTACCCCTTAGCATATCAGAGAGCGATTTGTATGGCTGACCTCTTGAGTTTAAGACAGCATTCCCTGGTCTATGATCATTATCTATTAGAGCATCAACTGATTCTTGAAGCATTCTTTTTTCATTTCTTAATATAATTTCAGGAGCACCTAAATCTATAAGTCTCTTGAGTCTATTGTTTCTATTTATTACTCTACGATAAAGATCATTGAGGTCAGATGTAGCAAACCTACCACCTGGTAGTTGAATAATTGGTCTTAGATCAGGGGGTATAACAGGGAGCATCGAAACAATTAACCACGAAGGGTCAATACCTGCACGATACATACCCTCAATAACTCTAAGCCTTTGTATAATTTTTCTTTTTTTTAGTGCAGACTTTGTTGACTCTTTTTCTTCTAATAATGTATTTAACTCATTTTCTAGATTAACTTTCTCCAAAACCTTTTTTACAGCCTCTGCTCCCATTTCTACTGTCATAAAGCTAGTATCGAAATCTCCCAATTTGACTATGTCATCTTCTGATAATGTAGATTTCTCCTCCAAATCTTTAATCAGGGTGGTAATATCGTTATATCTTACTTTAGTAGTATCCTCTTTTTGTGTAAAAATTGATTTTAATTTGGCTTTTTCTTTTTTGAAATCATTTTGTATTTTTTCTAATTGAAACTCAATCTTTTCTTTATTTTTCCCTTCTTTTTTTATTTCTTTAACTTTTTTGTCGTACTCGTTTTCTAACTCAGAGAGCTTATCTTCTAACTCTTTTTTTATGCTTACTATCTCATTGTCTTTTGTGATTTTGATTTCTTCCAAAACCTTGTCTTTTGCATCATGATCAATTTCGGTAACAAGATATCTTGCAAAATAGATGACGGTTTCTAGTTTTTTCTGAGGAATTCCCAAAAGTAGAGACATTTTGTTTGGAACGCCATGGGAATACCAAACATGCGTCACAGGACAAGCGAGCTTGATATGACCCATTCTTTCTCTTCTAACTCTTTTATGGGTTACTTCAACACCACATTTGTCACAAACTATTCCTTTGTAACGAATCTTCTTGTATTTACCACAATAACATTCAAAGTTTTTTGTGGGTCCAAAAATCTTTTCGTCCATCAACCCGTCAACTTCAGCTCTATGTGTTCTATAGTTAATCGTTTCTGCTTTTTTCACTTCTCCATGTGACCAGCTCATAATTTGCTGTGGTGATGCAATCATTAGTTTTAGAGCTTTAAAATCTTTGATCATTTTTGAATAAATAACTAAGTAAAGTATTTTAGAATAATTATTCTTGCATTAATTCCTCTATGTCTTCTTCTACTACTCCTGCAACCATAGCAGAATCATCTTTTAGGTCTTCTTTAAGGTCTAGGAGTTCAGGATTTAATCCCAGAGCACGAAGCTCATTGATAAAAACCTTAAAGGATTCTGGTATGTTTGGAGCTTCTATTTCTGTTCCTTGTATAATAGACTTGTATGCGGATGCTCGACCTACCACATCGTCTGATTTTATAGTTAACAGCTCCTGAAGGTTGTGTACAGCAGAGTGTGCTTCCAATGCCCATACTTCCATCTCTCCAAATCTCTGTCCTCCAAATTGTGCTTTTCCGCCCAAAGGTTGCTGTGTTACTAGAGTATACGATCCTGTTGACCTGGCGTGGATTTTGTCAGAAGAAAGATGATTTAACTTCACAATATATCTTGAACCCACCAAAACCTTTTTGTCAAAAGCCTCTCCTGTTCTACCATCATAGAGAGTTCTTTTTACATCAACTCTCTCTTTGGGTAATAATTTTTCTAAAATCGACATATCTAGCTGTGCAAAAGGAGGTATTTCTACCTTTACTCCTGCCTGTGTTGCCTGCTGTGCAAGTTCCAGCTCTTTTAGTTGACCAATATTCATTCTTTTTACAAACATAGGAGAGAGAACAATATCCACACTTGTACCATCCATAAGATAAGGCATATCTTCCTCAGGTAAAATTCTTGAAACAACGCCTTTATCTCCATGTAACCCCGTTAATTTATCTCCCACCGATACTTTGGATGTTCTAGCCACCCACACCTTCACTTGTTTTATAACGCCTGGATTAAGTTTGTCTCCCTTGGCTTTATCAAGGAGCTGTACTCCGATTACTATACCTTCGTCTCCATGGGGAAGTCTTAGAGAGTTATCTCTAACATCTCTAGCATATTCTCCAAAGATTGCTCTAAGAAGTTTTTCTTCTGCGGTAAGCTCTGTCTCTCCTTTTGGAGCAATGATTCCTACTAAAATATCTTGTGACCCAACAGAAGCACCTACGCGAACAATACCTTCCTCGTTTAAGTTTCTAAGTATATGTTCTCCAACATTTGGAATATCTCTGGTAATTTGCTCATCTCCTAGCTTTGTTTCACGAATATCTTGTATATATTCTTTTATATGTACCGAGGTTAAAATATCCTCTCTTACCAGTCTTTCCGAGATCACAATACCGTCTTCATAGTTATACCCTTCAAAAACCATAACTGCTGCAGTGAGGTTTCTTCCCAATGCTAACTCTCCTTCACTCATAGATGGACCATCTACCAACACCTCTCCTTTAGAGAACTTCTGATTTTTAACAACTCGAACTTGCTGAGAGAAACAGGTGTTTTGGTTGGTCTTTATGAATTTATCAATTAAATAAACTGTTGACTTTTTATCGCCTTCGTATTTAACAGTAAGTTTTCCGGCTTCACTATCTAGCACGATTCCTGATTGTTCAGACTTAATCAACCTCCCAGAAGATTCTGCGACTACTTTTTCGTACCCTGTCCCAACAATAGGTGACTCTGGATTCAACAAAGGAACAGCCTGTCGTTGCATATTTGAAGCCATCAAAGACCTCGTCGGATCGTCGTTTTGTGCAAAAGGTACAAGAGAGAAACCTAATCCGGCAATCTGGCCCGGGTTTATATCTACGAAGTCAATTTCCGTGGTGGGCACATTAAGATACGATCCTTCAAAACGAACATAGGTGTTTCCTGTTCTAATTCTGTTTTTTTCATCTCTTTCTAAATCTGCTCTTCCGATTTTATACAATTTCTCGTCGTCTGCATCCATATAGACAACCTCGTTTGTTAGTGTTGTCTCCACCTTTATGTTAACCACTTCCGATGATATAAGTTTTTTAATTTTATCTTTAGTAAGAGATTCTCCCTTTTTTAGAACAATCTTTTTGTTTTGATCTATTACATCTTCTCTTAAAACTTGACCTTCTAATATATCTGTATTTATATTACCCAAACTAATATTACTTAAGACCCTAAAATACGGTGCTTCAAGGAAACCAAAGTCATTAACCCTTGCATATTTAGCCATATGAGAAACAATTCCAATAGATGGACCCTCTGGCGTCGTAACAGGACAAAGCTTCGAATAATGAGAACTATGTACATCACGAACAGAAAAAGATGCCCTTTCTTTGGTTAAACCACGAGGCCCTCCGGCAGTAATCCTCCTCTTAGTCTCTAGTTCCGAAAGAATATTTTCCTGGTCCATATACCTAGAAACAGCACTACTTCCAAAAAACTCGTTTAAAGAGGATGAGATTGGTTTTGTATTAACCAACAAAGAAGGCGTTACTAGATCTTCTGCTCCATATGTACTCATACGATCCCGTGTATTTTTTTCAACCCTCAAAACCCCAATTCTAAGTCTATCTCCGATAAGCTCACCTACTCCACGAATTCTACGATTTGCTAAAGAGTCTATATCATCAATCTCTCTCTCTCCGTTATTTAATTGAATCAAAACTCTGACGACATTAACTAAATCTTTTTTATTCAATAAATAATCTTCCTCTGTAATTGGTGACTTGTTTCCAAGTTTTTTATTTAACTGATATCTTCCAGTTTTCCCTAGATAAAACCTTCGCTTATTAAAGAAAATATTATCAATAAACGCTTTTGCATTTTCAAGATTTAGAGAATCTTCTGGTCTTAACTTTCTATATATTTCTAATAACGCTTCTTCTGAGTTTGTTGTAGTATCTCGCCTTAGAGTACTCTCTAGTAAGTGCAGATCCCCAATCCCGTCCATTACTTTTTGAATATCCTTATCTGACGAATACCCTAGTGCCCTTAGAAGTGTTGTTAACAAAACTCTTGGTCTTTTATCCAAAAGTTTTATAGACATTACACCGTATTTATTTACCTCAAAATCAAACCATCTTCCCCTAAGAGGCATAAGTTTTACTGCATACAGAGGTGTTTTTCCAGTAGAGGTCTTGAGTTCAAAAAAGAGCAAACCCTCTGCTCTCATTATTTGCATTACAACAACTCTTTCGTTCCCTTTAACAACAAAGGTTCCTCTCTCACTCATCATCGGAACATCTGCTACAAAGAGTTTCTGTTTTTTGATTTCTCCCGTTCTTTTGTTTATTAGCTTTACAAATATATGTAAGGGTCTTTGGTATGACAAACCCAATCTTTGCGCTTCTTGCATCCCCATATTTACCTCTCCCCACTCTATATCTTCAAAATACAACTCCCATGTTTCTCCTGTATAATCTTGTATTGGGTTTACTTCTTCAAAAATCTCCTTAATTCCTTTTTCTAAAAAATCCTGAAAGGACTCAAGTTGTGCTTGAATAAGATTAGGTTGAAGCTTATCGAGCTTATGTGCTGCTAGGTTAATTCTTTCGTTTTTATTTTTCATAATTGTTTCGAAAGTAATATCGCAAAATAAAAGAACTTTGAAATTACAAAGTATTTTGGTATGCTTATTATTCTTTAAGAAGAAATTTTGTTTATCGGTTATTTCTATAGTAATAAAAAACACGCACTAAAAAATGTGCGTTGTTGTTAGTACTAGCTATTTAATTTGAAAAGCCGATAATCAATGTTGCCTCCAAGAGAATTTTTTGCTTAAGCAGTTTCTTTTATAACACAGATTTTATATACAAGTCAATTAGACCACTACTTTTTCTACTTTCCTTTAAAATTAAAAAGTGCTTTACATCCTATAAATTTTCTCTTATGCTGTTGTTATTAATTAATGATAAATATTATGAAGAAGTTTTTAAGTTTTATTTTATCAATAGGTGTTTTTCTCTTTTTTACACCTATAACTACAGAGGCTATGACGGTTTCCCCTAATAGCGGTAGTTTTAGTCCCGGTGCCGAACAAACAATCGCGGTCTTAGCAGCACCTCCCGATGGAGAGGTGAGTGCAATACAGCTACGTCTACGCCTAGAGAACGCATCTATTGTACCTAGTTCTGTCTCGACTTCGATGGCTGAGGATAATGGATACTTAATCATTGGAACTTGTGAAGGGCAGAAAAAATATACAAACAATGAAATCTGTGTTGATTTTGCCAAATCAGAAGGAAAAGTGAATACAGGAGATTTACTTTTACAGTTCAAAATAAAATTTAATGGAACAGAAGGCACCTCTTATATTTTTCCTGCCATAGGAAATGCATATGTATCAGGGTCACAAATAGTTCTGCAAGAGGACAACACTCTTGGAACATACAGTGTCGTCTCTAATCACACCCCTACCCCAACCCAACTGCCAGTAGCAGGAATTGAAGACTACCCTGGAGTTGTGTTAGGACTTGGACTACTTACCGTTATGCTAGGTGTTGGCTTCTTTATCTGGAGAAATAAAGCTCAAGCCGTAACTTAATTACAAATACCTTGTATGAGTTTAGAAAAAGAAAATCCATCTCTAAATACACTCCGAGAGGAAATGGCCGCATTAGACTCACAAATAGAGTCTGCGACATTACTTCGTCAAGTACTAGAAGAGGAAAGAAAGCCCATTTATAGTGTGTATAAATGGGAAGCTCCTGAAAGGGTTTTTGAGCAGAAAGATAAAAAATGGTATCTGATTGTAAGCTCTGTTTCCTTTTTCTTTATAGTTCTGTCTCTTCTTACAGGAAACTACGGACTTGTTATTGCTATTATCGCCTTGATTATTTTACTATATGCCCTAAACAGTGTTCCTCCACACAAGTTAAACCACGAATTAACCAACAAAGGTGTTTCTATTAGCTCTGTCCTCTATCCTTGGAAAAAGATCAATCGGTTCTGGATAAGTAGCAGAGGTGGTCATTTATTCTTAAATATTATTATTGATACCAAGCCAAATACTCAAGATCAAGTAATCTCTTACTTAGGTGACGCTGATGTAAAAAAAATAGTCTCTTATATAAACCAATTCGTTGATTATGTCTCAGAGATAGATTCTAGCAACAACTATATTAGCCGTAAACTTTTTGGTACAACTGAACCTTTAAGTCATTTCATCGAAAACTAATCGATTCACTATTTCTCTTTTGTGAGTTATAATTAACATCCCTGATACATAAGGTCTTTATGCACCAATAGCTCAGATGGATAGAGCGTCACTTTGCGGAAGTGAAGGTCGCAGGTTCGACTCCTGCTTGGTGCAAAGTCCATTATTGACAATATAATTCATAAGGAGTATATTCTAAGTATTATTTTATCTTATTTTATACTTACTATGGGGAAATCTCTTTCTTCAGAAGTATGGCCAATGCTGATGTTTGAAGGCATTCTAGCTATACTGCTCGGGTTATTTACTTTTGCATACCCGGGAGTTACACTTGCCCTTATTGTTTTATTTTTTGGAATATATGCACTAATCGATGGTGCAATCTTAGCTATAAGAGGGCTTGGATCTATCAAGTCGGATCCTCAGTGGTGGGTTCACCTTCTTGGTGGTCTAATCAGTCTTGGAGCTGGATACGCAGTTTTTGTATATCCTGGACTCACAGTTACAGTTCTTTACTGGATTATTGCAATCTGGGCATTAGCAACTGGATTAGTAAGACTATTTATGGCAGTCAACCTTAGAAAGGAAATCACAGATGAATGGTTTTTGGGTCTAAGTGGAGTAGTTTCGATCCTTTTGGGTATTCTTCTTATGACAAACCCAGGAGCAGGACTTACCGTTCTTGCATGGTATATTGGAGCATACGCTTTAATCAGCGGTATTTTAGCAGTTACATTGTCTCTAAAAATAAAAAAGCTCTAAGAACTTTTTAACCTCGCTATTGTTCGTAATAGTAGGTTTTGATTTAGAAAATCCCGCTACCGTTTAGATTAGCGGGATTTTTATTTACAAAGAAGAAACGGTAGCTCTTTTCTTTGTTTTAACAAGCTCGCTACTTTTCCTACTTTTTGTTAGAATAGTGTCATATTCCTATGATTAAAACCGCTTTTGAATTAAAAACTATTGGAAAGTTACTAGAAGAAAGGCGACTATCTAAAAAACTCCGTTACGACGAAATCGCAGAAATTATTAAGATTAATCCAGAGTATTTAGAAGCGCTAGAAACTGCAAACTACTCGAAGTTTCCCTCTGAAGTATATGTCAAAGGGTTTTTACGAAACTATGCTCGTTTTTTAGGAATTGAACCTGACCACGCACTTGCACTGTATAGAAGGGAACAAGAAATTTCCCTTACTAATCCGAAGATTAAAATGACCGAAAAAATTAAACAAAAAGGTCTCGATCTATCTATTACTAAAAACAAAGTAGTAACAGCTGTTGTAATCATTATTACAATCCTTACTCTTCTCTATATTGGTAGTTATGTCTTTAATATTTTCCAAAACCCTCGTCTTGAGCTTAGTAAACCTATAGGACTAAAAGCGGGGCAAACAGGTGAATATATCTCTCCAAAAGACACACTTATACTCGAGGGTGTATCTGAGATTGGTAACAAACTAACCATAAATGGACAAGAGTATAGGGTTAATAGTTTTGAACAGTTCAATATCGAGATTAAGCTACAAGAAGGAAAAAACAATATCTACCTTGTATCAGAAAATCAAATACGAAGAAAAAGTGAAATATTATTAACCGTCTTATACGAAAGACAAGAAACACCTGATTCAAAAGATATTCCTACAATAGAAGAACCCAAAGAAAAAGCACCTATTTCTATACGAATAGAAGTTATTGCCGAAGGTGCTTACCTTGAAGCAAAAATAGATAATCAACTAGAAGTTGCAAAAGCTTTTCCTGTTAACGAAGTTATTACTTTTTCTGCACAAGAAGTTTTTGAGTTATTTATCCCTCGAACAGAAAGTATTAATTTATTTATCAATAACGAGCTACAAACAATAACCTCTCCCAGATTAAAGTATAAAGTAATCGATGGAAGTGTTTCTAAAATAAACCCCTAACTATATTCTACTTTTCAGGAACTGGATCAACTCCTCCGTTGAAGAAAATGTTGCATTTTAATACTCTTACTAGTCCTAGACGCAATCCTTTAAATACTCCAAATCTATCTACCGCTTCATAAGTATATTGAGAACAACTTGGATAGTGAATACAGGCACGAAACCTATGAGGATGTGCCCAGAAGGCGTGATCTAAAGAAAAAAATTTTTGATAAATTTTAATTACTCTTAAAATTAAACTTTTCAGCATTGTACAAAGATTTTCAAGAAACTATATATTTTATCATTTTTTCTATTCGTGTATATTCATTAGTCGGTTTGGTCTTTTCTATAAGAAAAAAGAGTTTTTGTTGATTTACTCTTGCATACTTATCCACAAATAGGCTATCCTGTTTTATCCACATTCGCTTATGTAGGAATAACTAGACTAATCCAAAGTTTTATACAACTGCCTTTCTGTTACTAAATTATTAATTTTCATCTTGTTACTATGACAGATAGCCTATCTGATATCTGGAAAGTTACCCTAGCCCAAATAGAAATCAAAATAGACTCTCCTGCTCATTTTAAAACCTGGTTTTTAAACACAACCCTACTCGAACTTAAAACCTCAACAGCTCATATCGGAGTTAACAACACCTATACAGCAGACTGGTTAAAAAAGCACCACTACCAAACAATTAAAAAAACACTTTCTTATATTATTAGTAGAGAAATTGACTTGGATTTCCTTATTGACGAAAATCTTGCAAACAAAAGAAACCTTATTTCAGAATCTTCTAATAGTCCTTTACTTAACTATGCAACACAAGATCAAAATATTCATATAATCAAAAAAGCTTCCCTTAACGAGAACTATAACTTTGACAATTTTATCGTTGGCGCTTCAAACAAGCTTGCACATGCTGCCGCAAAAAGTGTCTCTCAAAAACCAGGATTTTCTTATAATCCATTGTTTATTTATGGTGATACTGGACTAGGAAAAACACATCTTGCACAGGCAATTGCTAGAGAAATACTTGAAAGAGATCCTACAAGTAAAATTCTCTATGTTTCGAGTGAGCGGTTTTTAAATGATATGGTAAGTGCCATAAGGTCTAATAGAAGCGTACAGTTTCGTGAAAAATACAGGACTTTGGACTTGCTGATTCTTGATGATATTCAATTCATCTACAAATGGAAAGAAACACAAACAGAATTTTTCCATACTTTTAATGTCCTTCATGACTCAAACAAGCAAATTATCTTAGTCTCTGATAGACCGCCTGATGAAATTAAAAATCTGGAAAATAGACTTCGTTCAAGATTTCAAGGAGGAATGATAGTAGATATTTCAAGACCTGACTATGAAACTAGACTTGCTATTTTGGAGACCAAACAAGAACAAGTAAGCGCTACTCTACCTAAATACATGCTTGATTTTCTGGCTGGAAACTTCTCGGATAATGTCCGTGAATTAGAAGGTGCGTTACAAAAAGTTATTTTATATAACAATATGCGCGAAGATAATCTGTCTATTGAAGAGATTAAACATATTTTAGGAAAAGATAACCATAATAAAAGGAAAAAGGTAAAAGCTCCACAAATTATAAAACAGGTTGCACAAGAGTTAAGTGTTAGTGCAAAAGACATAAAAGGGCCTCGCCGTACAGCAGATGTCGCTTTTGCAAGACAATTATGTATGTATTTACTCAGAGAGGATTTTGGTTACAAACTAGAAGATGTGGCTACCCTACTAAATAGAAAAGATCACACTACTGTTATACATGCTGTTGATAAAATAAAAAGCAAGCTACTTATTGATGAGGGTTTCAAAGATCAGGTTTTTATAATAAGAGAGAGAATCAATGAACTTTATTAAAGTTATTCTTTTTCTTTCACAAATCTATCCACTTTTAGCAAATCTTGAAAATAAATAAATAACAAAGGAAACTAAAAAATATATAACTATTTATTCAGAAATTATTCACATAAGAAATTTAAACTTATTCTTTACTGTACAAACAAATCAATAAACATATACACTTATACACAGACACTAATATAACTACTACTATTTTTATATATAAATATTATTAGCATGAAGGTATCTCTAATACAGGAAAATCTTGCAAAGGCACTTCTATATATAAATAAAGCCGTTAGCTCAAGACCCAATATTCCAATTTTAGCAAATGTTCTTCTCGAAACTGAGAAGGGTAAGCTAAAACTATCAGCTACGAATCTGGATATCGGAATAAGTACTTGGATTGGTGCGACTATTGCAGAAGAAGGGAAAGTTACAGTTTCTGCACGAATGCTCTCTGATTTCGTAAACTCCTTGAAAAAAGGGAAGATTGAAATACTTCAACAAAACCAAACTCTTGTGGTTAAATCTGTGGATAACATTGCAGAGTTCTATATTATTCCTGCTGAAGATTTTCCAAGAGTTCCGCAGGTAGAAGGAGATGCTTTACTAGAAATCAATGCTTCTCTACTTGCTGATACATTTACCAAAACAGCCTTCGCTGCAAGTACAGACGAATCAAGACCAGCATTAACAGGTTTATTATTTAAGGGAGCTAAAGAAAACCTCACAATTGTAGGAGTAGATGGTTTTCGATTATCTAAAAAAGAACTCTTGCTAGAAAATAACTTAGGAAGCAAAGATTTTGAAGAAATCGTTCCTGCTAGAGCAGTTTCTGAAGTAGAGACATTAATAAAAGATATTTCAGGAAAAGAAGATAGTGTAAAAATATATTTGCTGGGGAATAAAAACCAAATGTTGTTTAAGATAGGAGATGTGGAGCTAAGCACAAGGTTGATAGAAGGAAAATTTCCTGAATATGAAAATATTTTACCAAAAGACTATAAAATTAGTTTTAAGGCGGAAAAGACTGTGTTTGCAGACATGCTTAAAGTCGTAAGTATTTTTGCCAGAAATGTAGTAGGAAATAAAACGAAATTTTCTGTAATAGGAATGGATTCAAAACTTCAACTAACCACAACTGTTGTAGATATAGGAAATAATGAAAGTGAAATAAAAATAAAAGAGATAGAGGGAGATGATTTTGAAACGGCTTTTAATGTTAAATTTTTACAAGATATGGTCAATACTATTGGAGGAGAGTTTTTAGTTTTTCAAACCAATGGTCCGACAGCACCAGGAGTATTCCTAGATCCTAGTGACAAAGATTTTGTACATGTGGTAATGCCTATGCGGGTGGAGTAAGTTTTGGAATATAACTAGTTAGAATGTCGGTAGTTTTTTATTAAGTAGGATTAACAGTTTTATATATGTGCCTTTTCTGTATATTTCCGTTAATATATTGCTCTAAAACAAAATGGTGTTATGGACTTACAATTCAAAGAATTCTCTGCTAGTGAGGATATAGATTGGAATAATTTTATAGATTCAACTCCTTACTCTACAATCCTACAGTTTTGGGAATGGGGAGAGTTAAAAAAAAGCGAAGGGTGGAAGCCATATAGGCTTGTACTTTTGGATAACAATGATATAAAGATTGCTACTCAGATATTATTAAAGCCGGCATCGTTGCTAGGAAACTACCTATATGTTCCTTATGGCCCTGTTTTTAGTTCTGTCGAAGACCTGGAGAAATATCTGCCGGAATTTTTAACTGGTTTACAAACTTTCGCCAAAGAGAAAAATTGTTTTGTGATTGAATTTGATCCACTGATAGGAAAACTTGTAGAAGAAACTGACAAACCAACGCCGAAAGTACTGCTACCCTATCTAGATAAAAATGTTAAAAAGATATTATTAAACAATGGCTTTAAATTAAGTAAAAGGAATTTCCAGCCCAAACATAAATTATTTTATGATTTGACTAAAACAGAAGATGAGTTACTTATGCTTATGAAAAAGAATACAAGATACAATGTTCGTTTAGCTGATAAAAAAGGGGTGAAAATAAATAGTTACGAGATGGGGAATGAAAAAATGAAAGAAAAAATTGAAGATTATTATAATTTACTTTTGGAAACTAAGGAAAGAGCAAGGGGTTATCCAGTTAGACCAAAAAGTACTTTTACTACTCTTTTAAGTATATTTAAAAATAAAGATAATCTGAAATACTTTGAAGCTGTCTTTGAAAATGATTTAATTTCAGCAAATATTTCTGAGTTTACAGCATATTGGTCATCATCTTTTTATGGTGCATCAAACAGGCTACATCCAGAGACAAAAGCATCTTATCTTTTGCGTTGGAAATCGGTTCAGGAAGCAAAAAAGAGAGGTTGTAAGGTGTATGATTTTTGGGGAGTAATTCCAGAATCAAGTCAACACAAAGGATATTCCGAAACAAAACTGAGTTTTGGGGGGACAAGGATTGATACTTACGGGATTTTTGCCTATCCACTTTCGAATTGGAAATACAAAGTTTGGGATAAACTTTTACCGCTTAGGAGTAAGTTTGGCTGAATATCTGTTAAACTCAGATAAATGTAAGGATAAGAAACTTTATCATAGTATTACCTTTGAAATATAAACAGATGAGTGAGTGTAAAGAAACAAAATTCAAGGACATTTTTGCTAGAACTTACCTTGGAGATAGTAAGGATGTGCTAAAAGAGCTTGAAGAGGATAGCGTTGATCTTGTCATTACCTCTCCTCCCTATGCAGATCAAAGGAAGAATACATATGGAGGAATTTCTCCAGAGGATTATGTTGATTGGTTTTTACCCATTTCGTCTGAATTATTACGAGTTTTAAAACCAACAGGAACATTTGTTTTGAATATAAAAGAAAAAGTCTCTAATGGAGAGAGACATACTTATGTTCTAGATTTAATACTAGGATTAAGAAAGCAGGGCTGGCTTTGGACTGAAGAATTTATTTGGTATAAAAAAAACTCTTATCCTGGTAAATGGCCAAACAGGTTCAGAGATTCTTGGGAAAGACTATTACAGTTCAACAAGCATAAGAAATTCGATATGTACCAAGAAGAAGTTATGGTTCCTATGGGGGATTGGGCAAAAACTAGACTCAAAAATCTAAGCGAAACAGATAAAAGAAGAGATGATTCAAAAGTGGGAAGCGGTTTCGGAAAAAATATATCAAAATGGGTTGGAAGAGATAAGGCGTACCCTTCTAATGTTCTTCAGTTAGCTACAGAGACATCTAACAGAGGTCATAGTGCGACCTTTCCGAAGAGTTTGCCAAAATGGTTTATTAAATTGTTTACAGAGCCAGGGGATGTTGTTCTAGATCCTTTCTTGGGGAGTGGGACAACGAGTCTTGCTGCTATCGAAATGGAACGCAATGCTTTAGGCATAGAGATATTAGAGGAATATTATGAATTATCTTATCAAAATATTGAGAATTTGATATTAGATCGTAACAAGAATTTAACTTTTAATAATATCTTATGAACACAAAGATTGATTACCAACTGTTAGAAAAATATGTAGATGAGGTAATTATGAAACCTTTCCATGAAAAAAGGTTAGAAAAGCTTAATAAACTCAAATTAAATCATGTATTAAAAAGAAAAAATCCCTATTTGTTTAAAGCTAAAAATATTGAAACTGCAGGCGATTTTATTAGGTATTTGTTAGACGCTTTTCTATCTTCTCAAGAAGAGACTATTTTCGGTAATTTGATGGAAAATCTGGCTATATACATTTCAGAAATAGTTTATGATGGTAAAAAAGCCGAAGAGAATAAATATAAAAGTATTGATTTGATCTTCAAGAAAGGCAACAAGACCTATATCGTTGGAATAAAGTCGGGTGTATATTGGGGAAACAGTGACCAAATTAGCAGGATGAGAAATAACTTCAAGAATGCCAAGGTCTTATTAAGAGAAGAAGGTGTTAAAAATGAAATTATTGCGGTAAACGGGTGTATGTATGGGAAAGATACAAAACCTTTTAAAGATAATTTAGATAAAGAAAAAGTCTATTATAAATACTGTGGACAGGTGTTTTGGGAGCTTATATCAGGAGATAGTCAATTATATAAGACTATCATTAAACCAATAGATGAAGAAGCAAAAAAGAGAGATGAAAGTT
>CAYQRB010000014.1:0-25271 GCA_964420145.1 uncultured Candidatus Saccharibacteria bacterium | reverse complement strand
GGATATTGAGAATTTGTAAATATCGAGACATTCCCTATTTGCTGATAATAGTGTATACTAGAGAGGTTTATTTGATTTAATAGATATATACAAGAGTATTTATCTACCGTGTTCATTAAACGACCAATAGAACTTAACGCCGAGGTGGCGAAATGGCAGACGCGCTGGTCTTAGGAACCAGTCTCTTCGGAGGTGGAGGTTCGACTCCTCTCCTCGGCATTTGTATTACCTGAGTTAGAATACAACTCCTCTATAATTAAGTTAGCCTGTTCTATAAGATCATCATAACCTCTATTGGCTCTAGGATCCGTATCCATATTTGTTACATGGTTATTATCGAACCCTAAAAGAGCCCCTTCTTGTCCTGAAGTATCGGCATTACCAATTTTATTATCGATAAGGAAGTTATGTACTGCATTTGTGGGACTTCCTTCATAATAATAAATATGATTAGGTCTCCTCTCTGGGTTTTCTTTGAACAACCTTTCCCAATAATCCTTTGCAGGAATCGCGTTTTTCGCCCTCACAAAATGTGCACTTGTCTTTTCTAAACAATCAACTGCATTGTCTTCAGGTAGTTTATCTAGATACAATAAGTCATCTAACACTTCATACGCTAATCTTTTTACTATATCCTCAGGGAATCCTAATTCTACCAATTTATTCGAAAGAGCGTATAATACTCCATCTTGTTTTTTTTGTCGTATATAGTAATGTCCTTCCTCTTTAAAATCTTTCACCAAATCCATAATGCTTTCTTCTATATCCCCCCCCCCATTGGATAAATCGGTCACGAAGCCCGTCATCTTTAATCATTACGCGCGTTTCTTTTCCTTCTTCATCTTGCATAACTTCCGAAGCGTATTTCGATCCTGTTTCAGGGTCAACTGGCGTATTTTCAGGGAGGAAAACAATCCCACTATCTACTGGAACACCAGGGTTATTAGGATCGGCCCAAATAAATACATCGTTCCATTTTGTCTCACTTTGAGGCCTAGTGAAGTCTTTTTCCCTTCCATTGAAACCATAAGCATACTGGGAAGCGATCACGTCAGAAGGATAAATAAACATTACCTCATTGTTGGATTCTCCTCCATAATACGCATCCGATACTATTTGCGCCGCGAAATGGGTAGCAGTAATATCTGCGTAGTTTGGAGCAGATGCGTGACTAGAATCTAAAAATCTTTTAAATCTTTCTTTCGCCTCATCCGCACTAATTCCCTGAGACTCAGAAAAAAAGCCTTCTATAAACTGTCTTACAGTTTTATCATCCCTATCAACTAAACCTATTCTAGATAATGGCGGCAATAAAGTTCTTCCATTTTCCATAACATTTAAAAACCCATTCTCAAACTCTCTATACCCACTACTATGATTAACCATAACATCATTTCCTGTATGATCCCTAAAACCTTGTCGTGTTACATGCGATAGAAACTGTGGATTCAACCTTCTCCACAACGCAATATACTCTTCATCATTTAATTCACTTAGAGCTTCTGGTGTTAATAATTCGCATTTTTCTTGATTTGTCAAAGGAAGATATGCCATTCTTTCATAATACGAATCAATTAACTCTCTCGCATTAGGCAATGAACTTCTTTGCGCTTCTATTTCGCTTTGTCTCTGGGTTAGTTGAATTTCTTGGATATATTGAGTTCGCAATGTTTCTTCTAACTGTGTAATGCTGTTTTCTAATTGTGCCATCCTTTTGTTGGGCGGAAGACCTAGTTTTTTCCTTAACCTAGAAACTGGCTTATTTCCCTCTTGGATAAGGCTTTGATTGTTTTCTATTAATTGTTCCGTCGATTGTTGTATTTCATCTGTTAAACCTCCCAGTATTTCTATACCTGTTACTAGATCTTTAGCTAACCCCTGATCTGTTTTTCTTAAATTCCATATTTCAGAAGCTAGTTTATCTCTTCCTCCCTGATCGTTATCTTTGGATATCTTTCTTGGATCTATAACTTTATCTAAGTCTGGGGTAGGTTGTTCAGTAAAGCCAGAGGTTCCAATTGAGTTCATGATGTATGCTTACAAATTTATCATTACTATTATCGTAACAGAAGCAGATATAAAAATCATCTTAATCTAAAAGAAACATCAATTTACAAAAGCTTAGGATAACTATAATATATATTCATAGTTTTGTGTTTAACATCTTGATCCAAATAATCTACGCCTCAACTTCAGGAAATGTGGAGGCAGTATGCCAAAAAATATCAGATATTCTTGAAACTCATAATTTTAGAACTACACTACAAAGGGCTGAGAGTACGAATTTCTCTGTAATTTCTGATAACAATAAATTCATATTTGCTACTTCCACCTGGGAGCACGGAGAGATAAATCCATTTTTTAACAAGCTGTTACAAGAGATGATGCAAAACAACCTGTCAGGGAAAACAGGTGCCTTTGTAGGACTAGGAGATACCAGGTACGAACAAATGCTCTTTTGCAAAGGAGCAGAGATTTTAAGAGAGGCCTTCCTAAAAGGTGGTGGAAAAGAACTATCTACTATGCTTAAAATCAATGGAGAACCTTATGGACAAATGGATACTTTAGTCACAACCTGGACAAATCGTTTAATTGATCTGTTAAATTCAGCATGAATATTAAAAGATTTTCTATAAAATTTGCAGGAGAATCTGGGCAAGGGATCAACTCACTAGGAGAAATTATTGCAAAATCTTTAAAAACCTCCGGGTATAAAATCTTTGGTTATCGGGAATACCCCTCGCTTATTCGGGGTGGATACGCAAGCTACCAAATAGATATCGGGAATGAAAAAATTAACTCATCTAGTCAGTACTGTAATATTCTTGTTTGTTTAAGTCGTAAGTCAATTTATCAATACCTAAAAGACCTCAAACAAAACGGGTTACTTATTCATACCTTAACAGCAGTAACTTTCAAACCAGAAGAACAAGAATTTATACAAAAGTATAATATTCAAATTAAATACATCGATGCTTTAACCCTAGCAACAGAACAGGGTGGAAATGCATTAACATCCAATATGATTTTACTAGGTATTGTTACCGAAGTATTAGGGCTTGATTTAGAAATCGTCAAAGGGATTATTAAACTAGAATTTGCAGATAAACCCAAACTTCTAGAAATCGATCTTAGATGTCTGGATAGTGGATATAGTCTAAACATAGCTGACTACTCGTTGAACTTCAAAAAACACGAAAATTGGCAAGAGTCAAAAATATTAACTGGTAACCACGGTCTTGCTTTGGGCGCAATCAATGCTGGAATTCGTGCATATTTCTCCTATCCTATGACCCCCGCATCCTCTATTCTGACATATTTAGCAGATACTTCTCACTCAACCAAAATGCTGATCAAACAAGCAGAAGATGAAATCACGGCTTCACAAATGGCGTTAGGTGCGATGCATATGGGAACAAGGGCACTCACAGGCACTTCTGGAGGTGGATTTGATTTAATGACTGAAACTTTTTCACTTGCAGGGATTATTGAGACTCCCTTTGTAGTCATCCTTGCACAAAGACCAGGACCTGCCACAGGACTTCCCACATGGACATCTAGTGGAGATCTAAATCTTGCAATTCACGCAGGACACGGAGAATATCCTAGACTTGTTGTATCGGCAAGTGATTTTGAAAGTGGGTATACACTTATTCAAGAAGCATTTAACTATGCGGAAAAATTCCAAATTCCCGTTGTTGTTTTAACAGAAAAACAAATTGCCGAAGGACTCTATAATATCGCAGACCTTCCGGTAGATCCTGAAATCCAAAGATATTTAACTCATCCACAAACTTCTGGCTCAAGCGAAGGGATCAACAGCACTACCAACAATCAAATAAACACACTTTCAGAAAAAGTTATAGAAGCAAAAGATATAAAACGATATGAGTTTACCAAAAACGGAATCTCCCCAAGATGGTTACCCGGGGATAACCTACCACAATACAATGCCAACGGAGATGAACATAACGAAACAGGAGATGTAAGCGAGGAAGCGGACAATGCAAAACTTATGCTAGAGAAAAGAATGAGAAAGCTAAACACACTACTAACAGAAATACCTGACCCTCAGATGATTGGCCCTCAGAATGCCAATATTACTTTTATCGGATGGGGTTCTCCAAAATCTACAGTAGAAGATGTTATAAGTATATTAGAGCAAAACAACAATCCAATTACCATTAACTACCTACACTTTGATTATATTTATCCACTAAAAACGGAAAAACTACAGTCCATCATAAATAATGCAAACAAAATCGTTTTAATCGAAAATAATTACTTAGGTCAGCTAGGAGAGTTAATAACTTCTAAAACAGGATATATTTTTGAAAATAAATTGCTCAAATACGATGGTCGCCCATTTTTTGTTGAAGATATTTTAAATTACTTAAACATAGAAAATGAGTAACTACTGTACAAATCATTTCGAGAACGATAATGTCCGTTTCAAAGACTACTACTCTGATAATATCTACACTTGGTGTACAAACTGCGGAAATTATGGAATTGCAGCCGCTACAAAACGGGCTTTGGTCGCTGAAAATATATTACCTAAAGATGTACTAATGTGTTTTGATATCGGCTGTAACGGAAACGGATCTGATAAAATCGGTGGGTACAGGTTACACGGATTACACGGACGAGTAATCCCTATAGCTATCGGTTCTGCATTAGCCAATCAAAAAATCTCCGTAATTGCGTCAGGCGGAGACGGGGGAACACTAAGTGAAGGTATTGGTCATCTCGTCCACGCAATTCGCTCCAACTACAATTTGACATTTCTGATGCATAACAACTCTAACTATGGGTTAACGACCGGACAAGCATCAGCTTCTACAAGGGCAGGAGTTCCCATGAATTCTTCTCCTGATGGTACGACCGCAGACACTATGAACTTTATGTATTTTATAATCAGTCTTGGTGCATCATTTGCTTCTAGAACTTTTTCTGGAAATGTCGAACAAATGACGGAAATAATTCGAGCAGGAATTAGACATCCCGGATTTTCTGTAATCGAAATTCTACAAGATTGTCCCACATACAACAAAGAAACTACTCACGATTGGTACCAAGAAAGAGTTTATGATACAAAAACCCTAGAAAACTTTGACAATTCAGATTACATACAATCCCTATCTATCGCTTCAGATATGAGTGAAAAAATCGCAACAGGAATCCTTTTTCAAAACCCAGATTCCATCCCTTTTCACCAAAGAGTCATAAACCGTAAAGATATCGGGACCGAACTAGTCGACGAAGTTCAAAGCCAAAACCACATAGTAGAAGATCTTTTTAAGAAGTTTCTTTGAAGTTTATAGATTTTCCATATTGGTGATTTTTAAACCAGGTTATTTGTCTTTTTGCATAGTTCCTATGAGCTTGCTTTGTCTTATCGATACATTCCTCTAAGGTTAAGTTTCCATCTATATAATCCAAAACCTCTCGATAACCCATACCTTGCATAGGGTTACTGTTTCTATATCCATTTTTTATTAAGCTCTTAACTTCTTCTACAAACCCTTGCTTAAACATCATTTCAGCACGAGTATTGATTTTCTTATATAATATTTCTCTTGGAATATCTAGATAAAAAAACTCATATTCAAAGTAGTTACTTACTTCTTTTTTGAAACTATGGGGTATTTGTAGTTTTTCAATCATTCTAATCAAGCGTCTGGCGTTGTTTTTTTCACTATTATTTAAATGATTAAAAAATTCACTGTCGAGACTTTGTAACTCCCCCTGTAAATCACTAAGAGAAAAATTTTTAAGCCTTTCTCTCAATGCAGGATTTGGTAAGGTATTATTTATATTATAATTTTGTACAACAGCATCGATATATAAACCTGTACCACCAACAAGAATAGCTGTCTTCCCTCGGTTATTTATGTTTTTTATAACACCCCTAGCTAGAAACTTATAATCTGCTACATCAAAACTCTCGTTTGGTGTCAATATATCAAACAACCACCCTGTTGTTTTACTATTCTCAATATCCACCTGCATGATAGCCCAATTATCTAACTTCAATACATTACTTTTTACTGCTTTAATCACCCCTTTGTTTGTCCCGATATTCATAAACTTATACACTTGTCTAGAATCTGCGTTAATTATTTCCCCGTCAATATCTTTGGCTAGTTTAATGGCAAACGCAGTCTTCCCACTAGCAGTAGGACCAGCCACAACGATTAGTTTTGATTTTTTACTACTAACAGGCACGATTATAAGATTTAGTTAATCTGTTAATTGGACTGGAGTGACTTTTTTACAATATTGTGTTCACTCCAGGGGTATTCTTTTTCTTCTGGTCCAAAAGCTAAGCTCTGTTCATGTGCCTTACCTGTAGTGAAAACTATATCTTCTTTAGAAGCAAGTTTAATAGCGAGATCAATTGCGTCTTCACGAGATCTAACCGAATCTTCATCAAAAGTAATTACAGGTATTTTTTCTGCCCTTAGTGTCGTATCTACCAAAGTCTTGAGAGTAGAAAGTTTTGTATTGGTGTAATCCTTGTGGTTTGTAATTCTACTCACTAACTCTCCTCCTGTTTTTTTACTATTTTCATAAATTTGAGTATTTATATCAAAAAGCTTTTCGTCTCGTGGATCTTCAGCAGTTAAAATAATTATATCTGCAAATTCTGAAGCTACTGTCCCCATCAATCTTCTCTCTTTATCTCGTTTACCCGCACATCCAAAAACAACTATGAGTTTCTGAGTTCTGGTTTTTAATTCTTTAAGACTTTTTAATGCTTCTCTTAGGGAATTTGGTGTATGAGCAAAATCAATTATTACAGTAAATGGTTTTGTTTGAACTAACTCCATCCTCCCTTTGGGTGCCCGAAAGCTTTCTAGTGACTTTGCTATCACCTCTAGGGGGAGAAGATGTCTAGCTAGGGCAATCACTCCTAATGCATTTTCTAGGTTATATTTTCCAAGCAGTTGTAAGTTAAATCTCTGACCATCTAGAAAAAAACTAAATCCATCAAGAGAAAATTGTGCTTCTTTTGCATCTTCTAGTTTAACTTCAATTAAATTAAAATCTTGTTTTAGATTTAATCTAGTAATTTCTTTTTTTATCCATTTATAAGATTTGGTATCTTCTTTATTTATCACGATAGGAGCACCACTACTTAACTGGGTGATCAATTTGAACTTTGCCCGAGCATAATTCTTCCAAGTTTTATGATAATCAAGGTGATCGCTTTTTATATTGGTAATTAGTCCACCAGAAAAAGTAATTCCCCAAAGTCGATTCTGTTCTAAACCATTTGATGTCGCTTCCATAACAACATATTCAATTCCTTGATCAACCATCATTCTCAAATATTTAGGAACCATCCAAGGATCTGGAGTAGTAACATGCAACCCTGTGTCAAGTTCCTTATTTCCAATCCTTGCTCCAATAGTAGAAATATAACCGACTTTAATCCCTGATTTTTGCAATATATGGTAAAGCATCATGGTGGATGTTGTTTTCCCATCACTTCCTGTTATAGCCAGGATTTTAAGCTTCTTCGCTGGAAAACCATATCTTATATTGCCATAAACTGATTGTAGTAAATGAACAAAGTTTTTAACTTTTTGTAGCGGATCGTTTTGTGTCATATAGTTTTTTCTTTTGATTTTTCTGAATTATTTTCTCTAGTTTTTTTCGTGCTCGATGAAGTTTTGTCCCAATATTTGTCTCACTATGACTTAACAATCCTGCTATTTCTTTGTTCGATATTTCTTCGAAAAACTTATAATACACCAAATATTGATCCTCTTCATCTAATTCTCGAATTGCATTGTAGAGTTCTACTTCTTCTTCATCTGCTTCAGCTTCTATATCTACCGCAGGGATATTTGACTCTATATAGTTAACAATGTCCTCTAGTGACCTCTCCCCTTTATATTTTTCATTTTTACGATAATAATCAATTATATGGTTTCTTGCTATTTTAAAAATCCATGCCGAAATCGTAACTCCCTGCCATTTGAAATCAGAAATCGATAACAGGACTTTTTCAAAAACCTCAGAAGTAAGGTCTTCTGCAACTGTATCGTTACTAACTCTTTTGTTTACAAAAGCCAAAACCTTGGCATAGTGTGTTTCGTAAATCTTAGAAAAGTCGTTAGTAGATAATTCTTTTTTAGAAAAAATCTTTTTTTGTTTTTTTAATGATATTAGTTTCTTAATTCAAACAACGATAAAAACAAAGTTATGAAAATACCTAATAAAAATTATACATTAACAGGAAAACTTAAAAGGTTCTTTTTGATTTTATGAAGCATTCCTTTTGGAAAAGTGTATTTTAAACAAGCATAAGCAATAGAGGGGAGGTCAAAACCTTCTAACAAAGCAACTGAAAATATCGCTCCTGATATTCTCATAGAAACAGAAGGCCAAAGTTTTTGAGGTAATATGATTTTCTTCCTTCTATAATCTATCCTCAATCTTCCATCAGAGAGTTTTTTAATTGATAAATCACTTTTTTCAGACCCGTAGGTAAAAAGGTGTTTGGCATCGCATACCTCATTGAATCTATCTAATAAATTTTCTTGAATAATTACCTTACCACTTGTTTTAGATATATTTACAAGAAGGTTGTTAGTAAATGTATCATTTTGGTGATAGTTTAAAACTACTAGATATTTTGGAGCAAGAAAATCCGACCAATATCTGGCAGTTTGTTGATCTTTTGTATCAATATTTAATACCAACATATGTGGATTAGGTTTATTTCTTATAATAGCTCCAAAAGCAGAGAAAACAAGCCTTACCCACTCCAAAAAAGATCGTTGTTTATCTTCATAACCTAGTATATTAAGAGGAACAGATAAATCCCACCAAATATCCTCAGTATTTCGTCTGATATTAACCTTTTCTTTCAATACCGTGTAGAGCATTTCTTTTACTATATCCGAACCACTTACCCCTACTATCACACATACTCTGATTTTATGTCGAATTATCGCTTTTGACGCTAAAAAGGAAAGGACAATAGTGAGAAATCTTCGAGGTTTTATATATTTTTTCATTTATTATGATTATCTGTTTTTATTC
This sequence comes from uncultured Candidatus Saccharibacteria bacterium, assembly GCA_964420145.1. Taxonomy (GTDB): domain Bacteria; phylum Patescibacteriota; class Dojkabacteria; order B142; family OLB20; genus JAJTYI01. The sequence goes on along the minus strand of CAYQRB010000014.1, from coordinate 16,214 downwards.
TTTTATTAATTTATAATTAAGAAGGTGTGTATTCAACCTTAGCACCAAGTTTAGAGTACACAGATACTAAATCAGGATATCTTCTAAGCAGAGAATCACTTCTATCTTCTAGAACAGTCTCCCCTACTGCACTAAGAGAAGCAAGGAACAATCCCATAGTCGCCTGTATAATATTAGGTGCAAAGATTTTAGCTCCCTTAAACTCAGTTGGTCCAAAAGTTAGCACTCTATACGGATCAGCCATAACGACTTTAGCTTTTAGCTTTACAAGTTCCTCAATCCAAAACATACCGTATTCTTGGAAACTATTATGTAAGATCATACTACCTTCCGCTTTCAATGCTGTAACAATCACAATCTGCATAAAATCAATCGGAAGACCAGGCCAAGGCATTGCAAACATTTCAAAAATATCTCCCCTCACTGTCGTCTCACATACTAATTTTTGGTCTTTTCCTACAAAAAGATCATTTCCTCTAGTTTCAACTCGAACCCCCACTTTTTCAAAAGCCTGAATAATATATTGCATATGTTCAGGAATAGCATCTTTTATAGTAATCTCTCCATTTGTAAGTGCCGCAGAAGCGATATAGGCACCTATGTCTAAATGATCAGGAATTACCGTCCATTCTGTTCCTTTTAATTTATCCACTCCTTCAATTAACAATCTATTAGAACCAATTCCTTCGATTTTAGCTCCCATAGCAATTAACATATTACACAAATCTTGTGTGTGTGGCTCTGAAGCAGCATTATAGATTTCTGTTACCCCAGAAGTTAAACTAGCAAGCATAATAAGGTTTTCTGTAGCAGTTACACTTGGAAACCACGACCATATTTTCCCACCTTTTAGGTTTTCACCTTCTATAAAATACCCTTTTTCTCTGTGATACTTTGCTCCCAACATCTCCATATTACTCATAAAAGCATCGAGTGGTCTTGTACCCAACTTACATCCACCAGGTATTGGCATATATGCTTTGCCGAAACGAAGTATCAAAGGAGCCATAAACATTACTGATGATTTTACCTTCTGAGAGAGTTCTGGATCCATCTCATAAGTTTTCACTCCAGAAGCTACAATCCGAACAGATTTTCGTTCATTTAGATAGGTTACCTTTCCTCCTAGTTGACGAACCAGCTTCAACATCAGTCTAACATCTGTACTATCTGGAACATTATGTATAGTTACCGGTTCATCTGTGAGTAATGCTGCAGGAATTAACTTCAAAATAGAATTTTTGTTTGGAATAGGACGGACCTCACCTCTTAGAGGTACACCGCCTTGTATTTTATAATACGACATGGCAGTAATTAATAAACTAAAGTATGAGAATAACGAAAGATATGTATATATATTACTATTTAGTAATATCTTTAGGAACAGCTAAATAGTCTTTTATTGCAATAAATGTATCTAACCATAGTATTCTTGCATTATAAAAAGACAAATCTCCTACTTTGGGATCCTCTAGTTTAATCAGCATTATAAAAGTTTTAGCAGGAGAATTATCAAATCCAACATAGGTAGCATTAATATCTGTAGAGTATCCGGGTTTGTCTTTGTACGGTATTAGTGCAGTCCCAGATTTCATGGCAATATTATAATCAAGTAATGGTTGATACCTAGCTTCCGGTACATTACTTCTGAAAACAGAATGCATCATCTTTCCCATACGATCTGCTACCTTAGGATCTACAACACTCATTACTTCTCTAGGTTCAAATTTTTTTACTTCCCCATCACTACCTATCACTTTCTCCACCAAATACGGTTGCATTCTTTTCCCTTGGTTAGCTATAACACTAATTCCCGTAATTGCTTGTAGAGGGGTTAGTTGATAGCCATGTCCATAAGAGAAAACAGCATTATCAGTATAATGCCACGAGTTTGCAGGAGGTAAAACCCCTGTTGATTCGCCAGATAAGTCAATTCCACTAACTCTACCTACTCCGAATTTTGAAAGATAATCATAAAACTCTTCATTAGTTAATTTAGATCCAATATGTCTAAATGCTATATTATCAGAAGCTACTATCGCGTCGACAATATTTATTGGTTGATTAACTGGCTTTTTATCGTAAGTACAAACACATTGAATATTGGCACTGCTACAACTACTAGCCGGGTTCGCTCCAGGTGTTATAACTTCACAGCCTTTGTGTCCTTGAGGAAGTATTACCTCATCAAACTCTACTTTGTCCAGATCTAATGCCCCAGCAAGAGTAAATACTTTTGCAACTGAACCAATTTCGTAAGGGGTTGTAATCGCTAGATTCCCAAATATATTACTATCTTGTTCTTTGGAATACTGGTTTGGATCAAAATTTGGGAAATTAGCCATTGCAAGTATTGCACCTGTTCTAGGATCTGCTATAAGACCAGTAACCGACTTTGCTTGATAATCACGAAATCCGCTTTCTAGTTTATTTTCAAATATTGCTTGTAAGTTTTTATCTATAGAGGTAACTAGAGTAACTCCTGCTCTCGCTTCTGTTTCTCCTCCTTTTGCTAGAAGTATAGCATTTCCAAAGCTATCAACCTCACTATTTGAAACTCCTTCTATCGGTCGTAAACTTCGTTCCCAATATTGCTCAAGTCCACCAACACCTACAGCTTCTCCGTAATCATTGTATCCAAAAAACCCTAAGAAATGACCACCTAGTCTTCCTTCTGGATAAGCTCTTGAGTTTACATATTCAAACCTCAAACCTTGCAAAGGTTTTCCATTTGTATCATTGACTAACGCAAGCAATGCATCTCTTTTTTTAACTGAGATTTTATCCCCCAGTTTAATCCATAACTGTTCACTATCTAGTTTGCTTTCTATGTCTTCCCTCTCTATCTCGAGAGTATTCGAGATTTTATCTAAAAACTCACCTCGTGACTGCAATCCCTTCTCTTCTGACTCTATTAGTTCTGATTTCCAAACATAGAAATCAAACCTAGGTTCACTAAAAGCAAGAGTTGTTTGATCACTTGCCAAAATACTTCCTCTTACTGCGGGGATTTTGATTTCACGATATCTCTCATTGGCCATTGCTACAAACTCACCACTTTCTAAAAACTGCCATTTTGCCAATACATAAATAATTGCAACAAATGCCAATACAAACAATAAAAACACTAATCGTAGCTTATTGTCATGGATTCGGGAAGTTTCTCTCATTCATCTACTCCTTCTGCTGTAACCAAATCTTTGTTTACTAGCACAACTTCTGCTTCCTTCATGTTAAGATTGTCAATACTAGATAAAATCTCTTTCCTGGATTGTAGGTTTAAGATCTTTGCCTGTATAATTTCATTTTCGATTCTCAGTCTAGTTTGTTCTTGTTTGATCTGGTTCACACTCTCTCCTTGTGTTCCCACTCTAGTTAGAATAAATAGTTGCATTCCTATAAATAAAACAATTAGAGTAAGTAATGTGTATAACAATATCTTACTATTACTAGATCTCTCTCTTTTAGTAATAACTTTTTTCATTGTTAGGCAGTAATAAATAATTTAATTTTTACTAACTACTCTCAGTTTTGCACTCGAACTTCGTGGGTTTTCAAACACTTCTATATTTGAAGGTCTGACGATTTTTTCAATAATATTTAATTGATTTTGAGATACTCCATATTGCATAAATTTCTTTACAATCCTATCCTCTCCCGAGTGAAAACTTATCACAGATAATCTTCCTTCCGGAGCAAGTGATTCAAGCGCCAGGGGCAGAAAAGCTCTTAGTGAACCGAGTTCATCGTTTACAGCTATTCTTAGCGCTTGAAACACTTTTGCTTCCGGTTGTTTGTTAGTACCCTTTCTTTTATGTAAAGGTACAACTTTTTGGATTAAGCGTTTCAATTGTTTAGTAGTTTTTAAAGGGCTTTGTTTTCGTTCTTTAATAATTTCATTTGTTAGCTCATGCGCAAAGTCTATATCTGCTAGCTTTTCAAATAACTCAATCATCTCTTTTTTATACAGACCATTGAGTAAATCCGAAGCAGTAACTTTGCTTTGCATATCAAGACGCATATCGAGTTGTTCACTTTTCAAATAACTAATCCCTTCCACTCCATAAATCTGATCGGTAGATATCCCCAGATCAGCTAATACTCCCGATACTTTGTCTATTTTTAATTGTTTAAGAACATGGTCAATATTTCTAAAATTCTCTTTAACTAAATACACCTTTACCTTATCTTTAACCAAAACTTGTCTTTCATCCTCTATCTCATTTCTAAAACCCAAACCTAATAACTTTGTGGAGAATATCTCTATAGCATTTTTATCTAAATCCAATGCTATCAATGCTCCTTTTCTACCAAGTTTCTCAAGTATCTTTAATGAATGTCCTCCCCCTCCTAAAGTTGCATCAAAGTAAATATTTCCTTCTTTAATATTTAATGACTCAATTACTTCTTGTAATAAAACCGATTTATGTTTTGTCATGATTTAGCTTCATTAATCTCTCTGCAATATCATCAGCAGATTTAGTAATCTCATCCAACCTTTTTACCCAGCGATCTTTGTTCCATATTTCTATCCAGTCCTTCATCCCTAATATGGCAATGTCTTCACTCAAATCACCGAATTCCTTTAATACCTGAGGAACAACGATACGCCCTTGTTTATCTATCTCGACTTCAAATGCTCCTGCAATAATAAATCTAAAAGTGTCTCTTACTGATAGATTTAAAATAGGTTCTTTGGCAATCAAACCAAGTAAACCATCCCAGCGCTTACTATCTAGCAAAAGGACACAACCTTCGTAACCTCTGGCAAGTATTATGTTTTCTTCGAGCTCATTTCTTAGTTTTCTTGGTATAGCAATTCTGTTTTTCTCTGTTAATCTTGTCTCAAAACTCCCCAATAACATGGTGGTGAAAGTGAATAGATAAAGATTCGACCTTCAAGCTATTTATCTTATAGCAACAAGGTGAAAGAAGTGGGCAGTTATTTGTCTCACAACTGTAAGGTACATTGTAAAGACAGAGTAAAAATATTTAATAGTACAAACTTTAAATTTCAATCTGTGCAAATTACGATTGAAACTTTTCCACTTTTCACCACCTTTCACCACCAGTTTAATAAAATTAAAAAATTTTTGCAAGAGCTTTTTGAAGAAAACTAGTTTTATTCCTCTTATTAAAAACCCTATTCGGGGTATATATTTGTGATATAATTAATAATTAGTTTTTTATATTATGGGAGGAATTCCAAAAGGGTGGACAAAACTTGCACCCGGAACAGAACTTGATCACAATACTCAGAAGAAACGGGGCTGTAGGTGGTTTTTAGGAAAAACTGCCGTTGGTGTAATACCTCCAATGGCATTGTTTATCTCTAATAGCCTTTCTGGCGGAGATATTCCAACAGGTATAGAAGGTTCGTTGAGCGCTTTACTCTCAACAGGACTAATGTATACCACTGGTGTTCTAATAGGTAGGGGATCCGCATTACCTTATCTTGCATCCATTGCCACAACTACTGCCGCAGTCCTCACATCTTCAGGCTTTGGAGCCACAGACTTTCTTTCTCTAGAATCCACATCTCTTGAGCAGTCTATACAAATGTTACCTTACTGTGCTTATGCTGTAGGTGCTTTAGATTCATCTCTTACAGATAATAAAGGACTATTAATGACCCTTGCTATTGCCAAGACTATAGGAAAAGGAGTGGTAAAGTTATTAACAAATAGACTAAACGAAAAACATAATGAACACTAAGGCATTATTACCATTTGGTGTAGGGGTTGTTTCTACTACTGCTTTTTTAAAATTATCTGGAGTAAATATAGATCCGACACCACTTACTTTATGTTGCTTCCCAGTAGCAGCGGGGTTTTTAGCACTAGCTGGAAAAGTACTAACTAAGGCAAACTTTTCCCCCGACGAAGACGACCCTCCTCTTAAGGAGTTTCTTAAAGTAGAAACAGGAAAAACAGCCGACCCTTCTAATCTACCATATTTTTTATATTTCCTTGCTGGTGCTGGTATTACCACAACACTCGTCTCTATATACCAGGCAGTTACACCTTACCTGACACAATAATACTCTATAGTTACTCACACCCACTCAACCTCTCCAGTAACAACCTTAACCAGACCTCTTGTTTCTACCGTCATAGACTCCTCTCTAGTACCACAGTTAAAATTACTCTCTGTATGGTTTTTAATACTTTGACTAAAATATGTCTTTAATCCAAACAGGAAGCCAAATGGCGGGACTCCCCCCACCTCTAGCCCAAACTTTTCTTTTATGACTTCAGGTTTTTCAAATTCAAAAGCTTCTCCTTCTAATTGCTTAAGTTTCTCCATGTTGATCTTTTCTGTGGCAGGCAGACAAAACATAATATTATTATGTGTTTTTTTTCCTCTTAAAATCAACGCTTTAATACCATCTTCTAAACTTGTTCCTCGTACTATGGAGGCTTCTTCTGATGTAGTAACAGCTTTATGTTTCTGGAATTTATATTTTATTTCGTATTTATCAAAAAGATTTTTTATGCTCCGAACCATATCTTTACCTGTCGTTACTTGCCTGCTAATTCGCACTGAAGCTATCCGTTTGGGATCAGAAGGGAACAAAGTTGCTTCACGGATATTATCAAGACCTAGCAAAAGCATAGTTAGTCTTTCCATCCCCATACCAAATCCACCGTGTTTTGGCATACCATACTTAAAAATTGCAAGATAGTCTCGAAAACTCTCAGGGTTTAAACCTTTACTCTCCAAAGAGGATACTAGTTTGTCATACTCATGTATTCTTTGTCCTCCACTCACAATTTCCGCCTCTCTACACAACAGATCGAAATAATCACTTACCTCTGGGTTTTTCTGGTTAGGATATGCATAAAATGCAGTTTTTTTAGTCAGAAAGTGTGTTACAAAAATGAAATCTGTGCCATATTGCTCCCTTGCATATTTACACAGATCTTTTTCAGCATCAGGAGATAAATCAATCTCACCCCTTTCATCTTTTCCTGTTCTCTCAAAATACAACTGCAAAGCATCACGAAACTCAATTCTTGGGAAAAGAACGCTCTCTGGAGCTTTTGCTAACTCTACTCCTAACAGTTTTAACTCATAACTATTTTTCAAACTAACCTTATTTACAATGTATTTAATCGTACTCTCTAACATATCCATCACTTCACTAAAATCTTCAATAAAGCCCATCTCAAATTCAAACTGAGTTGCTTCTGTCAAATGTCTTCTAGTATTTGACTTTTCCGCTCTAAAGCACTTCATAAGGGCGAAAACCCGCTCATAAACCCCTACCATCATTTGCTTGTAGAGCTGTGCACTCTGAGAAAGCATTGCTTCATTATCAAAATAATTAACTGTAAAAAGCTCTGTACCACCTTCCGAAGATGCTCCTATAATATTTGGACCAAAAAATTCTACAAATCCCTGGCTAACCAAAAACTCCCTATACGCCTGGACAATTGTCGCTTGGATTTTAAAAACTGCGTTGATTTTTTGATTGCGTAAAGTTAGTGGTCTGTGATCTAGTATAGTTTCCGTATCTGCTTTAATCTCGGGTTTATTATACTCAATAGGTAGTGGCTCTTTTACTGCGGATTCTATTGTGATTTCGGGATTTATTAACTCTATTCCTACTTCTGTTTGATTAGTTGATTTGACTTCTCCCGTAACACTCAAAACAGATCCCGGTTGCAGGGATTTTACTTTTTGAATTTCGCTTTTATTTTCTATCACTATTTGTACCAGACCACCACGATCACGCAAAACTAGAAAACTTAGTTTTCCCATAATTCTTAGGCTATTTAACCATCCCTTCACTAAAACCTTATGACCGACCTGCTTGGGTAACTCACTTGAGATTACTCTTTCCATATTGTGAAGATAATAAATAATAAATAAGAAATAATAAAGACCCCAATAAACTCCATAGAGAAATTTACAAGGGTCTTTAATACAAAGACGGTGCCACCTTTGTTTGTTCCTGTTTTCTTTTGAATTATAAAAACAGAGAACCTTTTAGATGATATTTAGTTTTTTGTCACTTAATCTTCCTTCCGACTTTCAGAAATCTACGGATTGCTGTACAATAATGATACTTTATTTTAGAAGAAAGAGCAATTATGGCATCACCAGATAACGGCCCCCTATACTATACAGACGAACATCGTCCTGACTTAGGCGCGCAACAAGATATAGCTGAGGCTGTAGAAGGAAATTCATCCGGCAGGTCAGGACCTGAAGTACGGGATAACTTAAGAGACATAAACACTATCAAGGCAGAAGATAATATACCCTACAGAGAAAACTAAACTCCCGGTTTTAATAATACCTTAATTAGCTTATGTAAAGCTTTGGGTATACCTGCGTTCCAGGTTGGGGGTGGGCATATATCCACATTATATGGGGTAACCCACATCGTCAAAAGATTCCCAGAAACCTTGCCATTATCTCCATTCCTCAAATTGCTACCCTCTCCGTAATGCCTTAGACCAATCTCTCCCCGAAAGACACGATTTTCTCCCACACTGGCTAGAACCATTGTAACAGTTGGCTCTTTAGCATAGATTACCTCACTCAGACTCAACCAATAATCATTACCAAGATTTGGTACAACATTATAGGCAATACACATCTGTTCATAAAACCTTCTCCATCTTTCTGGGCTTTGTTTATCAAATATAGAACCCAACATCCCTGCCCCTTGATCGTTCGGATAATTAGATAGCCTTTTCCATTCAGACGGATCAGAATATACAGAGAAACCTTCTCCTTTAAAAGTTTCAAGAGTTTGGCGACTACGAGCACCCTCACTAGGAAAAGGAAGCCCGGCTGCAGACATAGTTGTGAGAACACCCGGGAAACCCAAAGAATCATTCACCCAATCCAGAGCATTTAACATTGGATAAATACCGCCAGTAGTACGATATAATCTATATATCTCATCTACGAAATAAACACTCGAGGGGACTTTTATAGGAAGAATACCAGGTAATCTAAACCTGTACTGATATCGATTTACTTTTATCCCTCCACTTTTAGAAGGTCTTAATTCATAAGGCAAGACTTTCTCACTAACTAACGACGCACCTGTAGTTGCGATTTCACGCAAAGCAGGAGCAACCCCATAGTGTCTATCTATTGCATGCAAAACTCCAGGTGAGAGTTGTTCTAGCCATTCACTAGCCAAGAATTGTATATCCCCCAAATTGGAGTCAGTATCCCTTCCATATTGTGGAGTTATTTCTGCAGGCATAGCGCTTCGATCATCTAAGTTATATATATATTATATCATCGAAAAATAGTTTATGGGGACTCCGATTGAGTGAACCTCACGAATCTGATAATTATTCATATCCTGCTAAGTTTTGAATTCAAAGCTTGTAGTACTTCTTCTCTCTATACTTCTTCGGTAAATAATCTTGCTTAACCTTCTTTCCGGTTTCTTGCTCCACTTTCCAAGCATAGCGCACATGGTCTTTCCCATAACCAAATTCTTCCATCAGGCTTGTGGGCGCGTTTCTTAGATGCAAAGGGATTTCATCCAGACCAATATTTTCCAGATCACGGAAAGCACTGAAAAGCCCTTCTGTTGAAGCAATCGATTTTGGACAACTCGCTAAATAAGTCGCTACTTGTGCGAGGACAAGCTGGGATTCAGGCATACCTAGTAGTTTTACAGCCTGCATACAACTCACCGTAAGCACTAGTGCGTTGGGCTTGGCATTGCCTATATCTTCACTCGCAAAAATCACCATTCTTCGTGCGATAAAAAGTGGGTCTTCTCCTGCTTTTATCATTCGTGCCAAATAATGCAATGTTGCATCTGGATCCCCCCCTCTCATACTTTTAATAAATGCAGAAACAGTATCATAATGACTATCTCCTTTTTTGTCATAATAAATCGATCTTTTTTGTAGCGCAGTCTCCACCATTTTTAGGTTAATGTTATTACCCATACTAGTTACTAACTCAATAGAACTCAAAAATGCTCTTGCATCTCCGTGTGCTTGCTCTATCAAATACTTTTGCGTATCTTTATCAAATTTATGATCTGGGAATTTTCTCTTTACTCGAGTGAAAAGCTCACCTAGTTCATCATCTTTCAACTTCTCTAGTTTAAATACTTGAGATCTTGACAGTAACGGTGCATTTATATAAAAGGAAGGATTCTCTGTAGTAGCTCCAATCAAAGTGATGACTCCTTGCTCTACAGCGTGGAGCAGGCTATCCTGTTGAGATTTGTTAAACCTATGCAATTCATCAATAAAAACAATAGTCTGTTTTTGTAACAAATCCCCTCTAGACCGAGCCTGTTTAATAATATCTCGTAGATCTTTTACACTTCCTCCGACTGCAGAAAAAGAAATAAACTCTGCCTTTGACTCTAGTGCCAACAGACGAGCTATCGTAGTTTTGCCACTTCCGGGAGGACCCCAAAAAACCAACGAAACTAGTTTCTTGTTTTCTATGAGAACAGTTAGTGGCTTACCTTTCCCGAGCAAATGCTTTTGACCAATTACTTCAGACAGGCTTTTAGGACGAAGTTGTTCTGCAAGTGGAATATTCATAGTTCATTATAGCAGTTTTATCTTTCGATTTTTTCTTTACATAGATTTTGTATTGATGTATAATGAACACATTATATATTGTCCACGAAATGATAGAGGGATTAGCTGTTTTATTCTCTTTAGGGGGGAGCGGTATAATGTTTATGGCAGGGGAGAGTATGGCTGATGCATTAGAAAACGCACCTTCCCAGAAAGAGATCGATAAACCCGAAGAAACTACAACTATGTCATATTCTGATGTGTTTGCTCACACACTTACATTCATGACAGGTTTATCTTTCACATACTTATTATTTCCGCAAGGAGGTCCCGTTAGTTTACCCATTGCGGCTTATACGACAACATATGTTAGTCTTTTCGTAAAACAATATATTATCCCATATATTGAATCCCAAAAATCTTGAATTGTTAAGTTCCTCCAACATATATTTAGGAGCTTAAAACCCCTTGCATTAACTATGTTTTAAGTTGGAATTACCTTCTATTCAAACCCTGTGTTTTGGTGAATTTATAAGGCCACATTTTTTATATTTTAATCCAGAACCGCAAGGACAAGGATCGTTTCTGCGTATTACATGCTTATTTACTTTTGTTCTCTCTTTTTCTCCGATATTAGTCTGTAACTGCCTTTGTGTAGCTTGTTTTAGATTATTTAGTATCTGCTCTGGATTTGGTTGCATTTCTCTATCTCCAGTAGATATATCGTCAATCTCTTCTGTATTGGTTTTTTGCTTAGTATTTTCTATCTGCCTTGGTTTTGCAACAGTTCTTATCTTGAGTATTCTTCTAGCAAACTGTGAATTAATACTATTTATAAACTTATCAAAAATTATAAAGGCCTCATTTTTGTATTCTACCAAAGGATCTCTTTGTGCATAACCACGAAGGCCAATCCCCTCTCTAAGATCTCCAATAGCGTCCAGATGATCCGTCCATAATTGGTCCATAATTTGGAGGTTAACTATTTTATAAATTTCAGGTAATGCTTCCGTAAATTCACTGATTTTTTTAACCAAAACCTCTTGTATAATCTGTTTTAGTAACTGTTTAATTTCATCTATCCCCTTATTTCGGATTTCGGGAAGTAATTTGGATATATCGTTTTTCGGCAGTTTTGATTTAGTAATTTTATTGTATGCAGTTAGTAGGTCACTATCCTCTGCGAGATCTGCAAAATCATTAAGTAACTTTTCTCTATCAATATTATCTTCTCTCTGCTCTAGAAAGTGTTCGTTTACTATATATTCAACCTCTTGATCAAGTAGGATTTTGATTTTATCTTTAATAACATCTAATGTTTCATTACGCAATTCTTCATCATTTTTGTTTAGTGCATCTGTAGAAAGTTTAAGGATATTTAATCGCCGTAGATAAAAGATTTCCCTTTGCTGATTGATAACATTATCATAATCTACTACCCTTTTTCGCATATCAAAATGAGCACCTTCCATTTTTTTCTGTGCTGTTTCTATAGACTTCCCAATAATTTTAGATTCTATGGGCATATCATCGGGGAGTTTTGTCATTGTCATCAACTTACTCACTACATCCCCTCCTTGTATCCTCATTATTTCATCATCTAGTGCTGTAAAAAACTGTGTGATTCCGGGGTCTCCTTGCCTTCCTCCTCGTCCTCTTAACTGATTATCAACTCGTCTTGCTTCGTGTCTCTGAGTTCCAATGATAAAAAGACCACCTAAATCTGTAACCCCGTCTCCCAATGGAATATCTGTTCCTCTACCAGCCATATTGGTTGCTACTGTAACTGAATCTTTTAGCCCTGCCTTGGCTACTATAACAGCCTCTCTATCGTGGAATTTGGCATTTAATACTTCGTGCTCAACCCCTTGTTTATCTAAAAGACCAGAAAGATACTCGGAATCCTCGATTGAGGCCGTCCCTACCAATATCGGCTGGCCTGTTTTGTGAGTTTCCTTTATCTCCTCTGTAACCGCATTAAATTTTGACTGTCTGTTTTTATAAACCTTATCTGTTTTATCCTCTCTTATTATTGGTTTGTTTGTGGGGATCTCAAAGGAATCTAATCCGTATATTTTATAAAACTCCTCCGCTTCTGTTAAAATCGTACCGGAACCACCAGAGAGTACTTTATATAATTTGAAATAGTTTTGAAAAGTTATAGTTGCCATTGTTTTAGACTCTCTTTTAATCTCCACTCCCTCTTTGGCCTCTATCGCCTGATGTAAACCTTCTGAGTATCGCCTTCCTTCTAGGACTCTACCAGTAAACTCATCTACTATTAAAACCTCCCCGTCTTTAATTAAATAATCATCATCTCTTTTATACAAGACCTCAGCTTTCAAGGCATTATCAAGATGATGTGCCAAACGATAATCTTCCCAAAGATTTTTTACTCCCATAAGCTTTTCTACCCTATCTACACCTTCGTCTGTCAAAGTAACCGATCTGACTTTCTCATCAATATTAAAGTCCTTTTCAACCTTAAGCTTCTTTACTATAACTGCGAACTGCTGATATAGATCATTAGAAGCTTCAGCAGGAGCAGAGATAATCAACGGGGTTCTCGCTTCATCTATTAAAATTGAGTCTGCTTCATCAACAATACAAAAATACAGTTCTGTCTGAACCCTTTCTTCTATATCAAAGACCATATTATCTCTAAGATAATCAAATCCAACTTCGTTGTTTGTAGCATACAACACATCCTGTTGATACGCTTCTTTTTTAGGGCACTCTATAAGATTTACTCCCTTCATATCACTTAGTTTTGAGATATCCAAAGACTGTCTCTCTTTATAGGCATCCTCACCTTTCGTAGCTTTTAACTCATTATCTGGAATAAATTTATACGAAGCTTGTGGAGTAATTACTCCAACTGATATCCCGATATCAGAAAATGCATGTCCAGCATATTCACCATCTCGTCTCGCTAAATAGTCGTTTACTGTGATTACATGACTACCTCTGCCAGTCAGTCCATATAACGCAGCGGGAAGATGGAAAACCTGAGTTTTACCCTCTCCCGTCCTAAGCTCTGTCAAACTATGTCCTTTTGCTAATATCGTAGCAGCAGTAAGTTGTACAGAGTAATGAGGTTTACCTAGTTTGCGTCTATTGATTTCTCTAAGTATTGCGAAAAGATCTACAACAAAAGATTGTAGTTTTTCGTGAACTTGCTTTTCGATATCTTCGTATTTTTTGAACTCTTCAGTAGCTAAAGGCATTCGTGCCATAACAGGTATTTTATCTATATACCCCCTTAACTCCTCTCTCATTTTAGAGACCTGTTTACTCATATCCTCAACTGAACTCTCCTTATAATACGATTCTTTTGCAAGTATTTGCTCTACAGTCGGAGCAACCTTCTTTATTGCATTTTGGTTTGGATTGAAAAAACGACTAAAAAAACCTTTCATACTCGAAACAACATAAGAAAATAATAGGTTCTATATTACCACAAACAAGCAGATATATTTCAAAACAAAATCGGATACTTGTTTAATTGAGACTTAAATTATCCCTTGTTTTAGATTTGAGTAGCTATAACTACTATTCGTTTCTCAGCAGATCCTGCAGATCCATCTGCCGTGGAACACGAAATAACTTTAATCATGTTTTCCTTTGATGCATTTAAAATAGCAAGATCCCCTGCATTTCTTACACTAACTGCTCTAACTTTATAAGTATAAATAGTTCCCTTAGCATCTGCATAGTAGATTAAATCACCGTCCTTTAAGTGATCCAGATTCCAAAAAGACCTGGGATCGTCTGCTCCCCAAAACCTTCTATGTCCTAGAAAGATTTTTTCTCCATCATCCTCGTAAGAACTCGGGTAAAGCCATGCACCCTCGTGAATAGCAGCCTCACCATCAATACCTTCTATAACTTTAGTATTTACATTAAGCTTAGGTATCACAAGAGAATTTGGTGCGATAGATACACCCTGAACTCCGGCAACATGACTTTCTTTCTCTTGATCTTTCACTACAACACCTTCTACAGGTTTGTCTATTGCTGATATAGTATCTCCTGTTTTGTTCTTCCCTTGTATTTTGAAATTATAATTCATCACTTCCTTTGTGGAGGTTGTTCGGAAATGAAGGCTTTCTTGAAATGATTTTTCTACGAGACTTTCTTCTCTTTTCTCACTTAGAGTAAACATAAGGACAAACATAGCTACAATGCAAAACAAAGCAATTATGCTCTTTCCTAATTTCTTTTTATTTTCTAACAATAAATCTTTCATAGTTACTCTATTATACCACGATATTTAATACTGCGGATATGCCCACACTTTCTCGAAAAAAAGTGTGCCCCAAAATCTTCGCGGGCCATTTATTGACAAACAAATATATGGTTTGTTAAAATCCAAACAACTCCCCACACTTTAGTTTGTTATAGTTTTTACTTATTCAAATTATGCAAAAGAAAAATGCCAAGACCTATTTACTTAGTGTCTCTTTTATCCTAACGATAGCAATATTTATAACTCAAATCTCAGCTTTATTATTATCTACAAGGACTGTGATCGCTCTACCAAGTGATCAAGATTCCGGTTGGCCAGAATGTAATGGCTGGTTAAGTCAAGGATATGATAAACATCCCTGTCGAGTAAAAGCATTAGCCAGAGCAAAGACAAATTATCCAGGCACTAATAAATCTTTTTATGATATAGGATTACCTACCCCCCCTTCTGGAGATAAAGATAAAACTGAAGGAGGAACTGATCAACAATGGCACGACTGGGGTCTTTGGAACAACTGGAATATTCCCAATGTTCCTTTTGGAGCATTCCTAAGCTACGGTACAAGTTGTGGTATTGGTCCCAACGCAAAAGAGTGTATCCCTCCCACATCTACACCAACCACAAAACCTAGTGCTACCCCTACCATGACACCGAGTGCAACTCCAACTACAAAACCTAGCACTACCCCTACCACGACACCGAGTGCAACTCCAACTACGAAACCTAGCACTACCCCTACTTCGATCTTAACTCCAACCATCACTGTAACTCCAAGCATTATAGTTGCTATTACTCCTTCTTTAACAAGCACTCCCGTTGTTACGCCGACCCCTGAAGTCAAAGGAGATGATGCAATCTTTGGTTTTAACCTTAAAAAAACAGTAAACGGTAAACTTTCCTATAGAGTAGGTGAACTTATTACTTTTACAGTCTCTATGGAAAACTCTGGGACAGAAAAAATAAATAAAATAAATATGCGAGATATTTACTCTCCCAATATGAGAGTAGAAGCTATCTACCTAACTCAGGGTGGACAACGCAGAAATGTTACCTCACAATTTTTTGCTAATAACAGTGAAATGGAAGGTGGAAATATAATGCCTAGAGATCCTCAAAACAAAAACAACCTTTTAGACCTTACCGATTTTACAGGAGATTTGAAACCAGGAGAAAAAATTACATTTGAGTTTATCTTTAAGGCTATAAGTAATGGCTCACAGGTATGTAAACAAGCCTATGCTTCAGCTAATAGCAGATCCGAGATTTCATCTCAAAAGGTTTGTGTTGATATAAAGGCAGTTGTACCTATTACAGATTAACTTTCCTAG
Source organism: uncultured Candidatus Saccharibacteria bacterium (assembly GCA_964420145.1). GTDB lineage: Bacteria > Patescibacteriota > Dojkabacteria > B142 > OLB20 > JAJTYI01. Next base: position 114 of record CAYQRB010000014.1, on the reverse strand, counting down.
TCTTAGAAAAGGCGGACATCAGTCCGCCTTTTTTAAACTTACCAAGATAAGTACTTCAATATTTTAAAACTCATTCCCTATAAACCCTCTATGTTGACACAATTTAACATTTCT
>CAYQRB010000013.1:0-25500 GCA_964420145.1 uncultured Candidatus Saccharibacteria bacterium | reverse complement strand
GTGTAGATAAAGATGAAGATTACGGACCTTGTGGAGGTAGGGATGTAAACAGAGATGGGAAGTTAAGTATACAAGACTTTGGAGAACCAGGAATAGGGTTTGCACAAAGGTACTATCCTAAGACTAGTTGTGCGTTAAACTAAATTTATGTAAACTGGTGTATATCAAGAAATTTGGTGACAAAAAAAATAATAATTCTCAGTATTGTAGGAATAGTGTTGTTGTTGATAAGTGGACTTCTGGTGTATCAGGAATATGACTCTGAAGATCAAAGTGCGGCTACCAACTGTACTGTAGTCGTAGGAAACGGCAGTGGAGAATTCCCCGATATACCGGCTGCGCTAAATTCTCTAGGAAATAATGTGGCCGGTAAAACTGTATGTGTAAAAAATAACAAAATATACGGCCAATTAAACATTAAAAACAAGCACGGAACTGCATCCGCCCCATTGATGATAGTGGCACATCCTGCAAATACAGGTAATAAACTACCACAGTTTAAGGACACCAGTACGCCTATGGTAGAAAGTACTCAATACCGGGGTGCTATTGACATTGACAGTAGTAGTCACATAGTTTTAGAAGGACTTGAGGTAGCTCAGTCCCCATCTATCGGGATTGATATAGTTAAATCAAATAATATCTTGGTGAAAGGTGTGATAATTCATGACAACCACACTCAAGTCATACGCGTTGGAAGTTCAAATACAGTTACTGTAGATGGTTGTCAGGTATATAATTATAAGAAGTATATTGTGCCATTAATAGCTCCTGAGGCTTTATTCACGGGTGATTCAGAAAATATTGTATTTCAAAATTGCAAGCTCTGGGATAATATATCAAAAGATGGTAATGGAGGTGTACTGGCGACATTGCGTTCAACCAATGTTACTTTCCGTAATAATGAAGTTCACGCTCCCTATGTCGGCCCTGCTCTTCATCCTGATCAATCAAAAAATGTGTTGTATGAAAACAATGTAGTCATCAATTATTGTTCGACTCCTGCAGGGGGGGCAGGTTTTTATTGGCTCGATGAAGTGTATCCTAAACAAGGTTATCGCACACAACACGGGGAAAGTATTACGGTGAGAAATAATCTAATCATTGGTCCTGCAAGAACGGGTCTTAGTGTAGGAGGATGCGAAAAGAAAGGTTCTCCAGGAGATGATAGATATATGGACGGTGAGTGTGTTGCTAAAAATATTGTTCTGGAAAATAATACGGTAGTAGGTCTTATTGAAACACCAGAAAAGCCTTCTGCAGCTTTTAGATATTCAAGTAGTCACGATAAAGCTCCTCAAGGGTTAAGTATCAAAAACAATATTTTTCATACAATCGATACCATAACACAAGAAAACTCCCCGGGTGAGCAATATTTTGACGGTAATATCTGGTCTAAAACTCCTTACAATACCAAACCATCGAAAGATTCTGTTGTCAGCAATCTGGATGGAGTTTTTAGCTCAGGGATAAATCTTAATAGCTGTGTTCCTGTACCGGCAAATTTGGATATCAGTAAATACATTAACAACTATAAGACTACTACAGCATATAACGGGAAAGGTGCAGATGTTAGTAAGGTCGGAATCAAAACTACATTACCACCAGTGGGAACAAATAATCCAACCAGTGTTCCTAGTAGCACACCGGCAATGACACCAACCGATATTACTGGAAACAGATGTGGAAAAGCAGACACGGATGGAGACGGAAGATTCACCATAGTAGACTTTGTACAATTTGCACTAGCATATGGAATAGGGAAAAACACTTGTGTAGATAAAGATGAAGATTACGGACCTTGTGGAGGTAGGGATGTAAACAGAGACGGGAAGTTAAGTATACAAGACTTTGGAGAACCGAGAATAGGGTTTGCACAAAGGTATTACCCTAAGACTAGTTGTGCACTCTAACAAAACACAGTTCTAATACATATCTTATTTCTTAACTTTCTCTAGAAGTGTTATAATTTTACTGTCTTTACAAGAAGCTTAAGCAGGAAGTTCAGGAATTTAAAGAGAATTTAAGCGTCATCACAATACCTCAAAATTAAATTCTCTTAGAGATTCCTTAAAGACTTTCCGAAATACTTCTACAAAAGACTAATATTATTTATTATTAGTTATAAATGGATAAACAATACAAAAAATCCATAGATTTTAACGGAGAAAAACTAACCTTTAAGCTTGGCGGTTTAGCTCCGAGAGCAAACTCTACTGTTTGGGCGCAAATAGGGGAAACTGTTGTACTCACAATTGTTACAATGGGACAAGAAAATCCCAATCTTGATTATTTCCCATTATCAATTGAATATATTGAAAAATTCTATGCCGGAGGTCGGATTTCGGGATCTCGTTTCCAAAAACGAGAGAGATGGCCAAGTGACGATGCTGTCTTGAAGGCAAGACAAATTGATCATTCGATACGGTCTCTTTTCCCACACGGTTTTAAGAACGAAGTTAGTGTGATAGTTACGGTTTTGGCATATGATGGAGTTCATGACCCTGAAATCTTGGCTGTTACTTCTGCTTCTCTTGCTTTAATGAACTCCGATGTTCCCTTTATGGGGCCATCAGCTAGTGTCATTGTGGGAGTAAAAGGAAATGACTTTGTTTTAAACCCGTCAAACCTTACAGATACAGAAGAGTTTGATTCGGAGTTTGTAGTGTCTGCCAGAGAAGGAGAAAGGATTCTAAATATAGAGGGTTTTGGTGATGAGTTCCCAGAAAGTAGGATGTACGAACTTTTGGACTATGCTCTTTTGCAAATGTCTCCTTTGCTTGAAGTACAAAAAGAGATTATTAAAGAAATTGGAAAGGTAAAACCAGAATTTGTAGACCAAACTCCTAAACAAGAGATAATCTCTGAGATTGAAGAAGTATATGGAGAGAAGTTGCAACAAGCTCTGATAGACAAAGAGAACAGAGATGATCTAATGAGAGAAATTAAAGAAGAAATTAATGTAAACCATATAGAAGATGAAGGTTGGGATGCTAATAGTATAGCTTCTGCACTAGAGTATTGTGCAAAAAAATATGTTCGTACACTTATACTTAGTGAAGAAAAGAGAGTAACAGGAAGGACACTCGATGAAATCAGACCACTTCATATTGAGGTGAGCGTACTACCTCGTGTTCATGGTTCAGCTATTTTTCAAAGAGGTATGACGCAGTGTCTATCTGTTGTCACACTAGGATCAACCAGGCTTGTTCAGCAGTTAGAGAGTTTTGAAGGAGAAGATGCAAAACGATGGATGCATCATTATAATGGTCCAAATTATTCACTTGGGCTTGCAGGAAGATTTAACTATATTCCAGGAAGGCGGGAAGTGGGACATGGTAATATTGGGGAAAATGCATTATTAAAAATGATTCCTTCTGTAGAGAAATTTCCATATACACTAAGAGTTGTCTCTGAAATTTTATCACAACAGGGATCTAGCTCGATGGCTGCAACTTGTGGAACTACACTTGCTCTGATGGATGCTGGTGTTCCTATTAAATCTCCTGTTGGTGGGATTTCTGTAGGTTTGGTAACAGATACAGAAGAAAAAAACTTTAAACTCCTAGTTGATTTAGAAGATGTCGAAGATTTCTATGGTGATATGGATTTTAAGGTTACTGGTACGGTAAACGGGATTACAGCAATTCAGTTAGATAACAAGCTAAGAGGAATTCCTGTAGAAATTCTTAAAAAAGCATTTGCTAAGTCTAAAGTAGCTAGAGAAGAAATCTTAAAGGCAATGAGTGAGGCTATAGAAAAACCTCGTGAACATGTTAGTGAATATGCTCCTAAAGTAGATGTATTAAAAATTAAAGAGGATAAAATAGGTGAACTTATCGGACCCGGAGGAAAAAACATAAAAGGGATTATCGAGAAGACGGGAGGAGATGTGGAGATTGATATACAAGATGATGGAACGGTTACAATTACCTCTATGGATGAAGAACAAAGGAAAATAGCTAAATCAATGGTAGAGAGTATTGTAGAAGAACCAGAAGTAGGTAAAGTATATAAAGGAACAGTAGCCTCTGTTAAAGATTATGGAGCCTTTGTCGATGTTTCTGCAAATATTTCTGGTTTAGTTCATAAATCAGAAATGAGTGAAAAATTTGTTTCAAACCCAGGAGATATAGCAAAAGAAGGTGACGAAGTAATGGTTAAGATATTGAAAATAGAGAATGGTAGAATAAGTTTTACAATGAAGGGAGTAAACTAAAAGTAAATACTTTTGCTTAGACTGTATAGATGGTAAAGAAAACCCTGTCCTCAATCAAAAGTATATTGACTCGTGAGCAGAATGAAATTATTTCGGCTGCAGCGATGTTGATGGTTCTTATGCTTGCTACAAAAATTGTAGGAATGGTTTTCCTATCAATGGTTGCTGCAAAGTTCGGGGCAACTGGAGATACGGATCTTTTTTATTTGGCCTCTATTATCCCAGAAACTATAACTAATGTGATTTTGCTAGGAGCAGTCTCGGGATCAATTATTCCTGTACTTATACAAGTTCGAGAAAAAGAAGGTGCAAAAGAATTCTCGCAGTCTTTTAGTTCTATTATGAATCTCGGGATGATATTGTTTGCCTTTCTCTCTATCTTGGTAATGATATTTGCAAAACATACTATCCCTTTGGCTATGGAGATGTTGAGATCTACCAATGAGTTAACCCCTCAAGATATGGATAAGGTTGTATCGATGATGAGGGTTTTGTTGGTTCCTCAAGTAGTATTAGGCATAAGTGCCTTTATAGCCTCTGGTTTAAATATTTATAACCGATTTATTATCCCTCAGTTAGCACCACTTTTTTATAATTTGGGGAAAATACTAGCACTTATACTTTTGGTCCCATTTTTAGATGATCCCATTTGGGCTCTTGTCTGGGGTGCTTTGGTTGGATCTATACTCCACCTTGCTATCCAAATACCACTTTGGCGAAAACTCAAAATTGGTTATAAAGTTTTTTATATTAAACTTAAGGATAAAAACTTTATTGAAGCGACAAAGCTAGGTATTCCTCGTATTTTGGGATTAAGTGTTGAGGAAGTTGCCAGAGTTGCTGATACACTGATCTCTTTTAGTTTAACTGCAGGATCTCTTACTGCTTATCAGTATGCTGTGAGGTTAACAGCAATCCCGCTCAATCTTTTTGGTACATCTTATGCTGTAGCATCATTTCCACATCTTTCAAAATTATGGGCAAACGGAAATAAGGATGAGTTTGAGATGCTTGTAAAAAAGATAATCAATCAAGTACTTTTTCTCGCACTTCCTGTCAGTGCAATATTTATAGTATTAAGAGTTCCGATTGTTAGGTTGGTATACGGTATATTGGGCGGTAATTTTACATGGGATAATACATTGCAGGTATCTTGGGTGTTGATGTTTTTTGCTTTTGGAATTAGTTTAGAAACACTTCGCACTACTATTTTTAGAGTATATTTTGCTGTCCATGACTCTATAACTCCTCTTGTTTCAAGTTTGTTTGTACTAGTCTTTGGGGTGGTTAGCGGTATTTTATTAACTAACTACCTTAGTCATTTTTATGCTTTTTCAATTACTGATATTTCGTTTAATCTATCATATTTTTTTAATAAATCAGATGGTCCTGCAGCAGTCGGAGGTTTAGCTCTCAGCTCAAGTCTGGTTTTTAGTACAGAGTTCTTTTTTCTACTGATTATTCTTTATTATAAAAAAGTTTTAACCAATATAAAGGGGTTGTTACAAGAAATGGCTCTTAAGTTGTTTGTTGCATCCGTGATGGCGGTGTTTGCTTATTTATTGGCAAAAGCTTGGGAGGGTGTCTTGCAAACAGAGATGACTTTACAACTAATATTTCTTACTTTTACGACAGCAGGAGTAGCCTTTATGATTTATTTAGTATTGTGTAAAGTTTTTAAAGTTGAGGAGATAAATGTGTTTATGAGGTTTCTGTCAAGAGCTACTAAGAAACTTCCCTTTTATAAGAAATAACACATGATCACGCTTATACATGGCAATAATGATTTTTCTGCACAACAGGAGCTAAATAGTTTACGAGGTGTTTCTGATTATCAGATTGTTTTTGCAGATGAGGCTAAAACTATTAATGAACTCATTTTTTCTACAGATAATCTTTCTTTTTTTGAAACTGATCAAAAATTCACCATATTAAAATACTTGTCAAAAAACAGAAAAAAAAGTCTTTTTAATGAACTTGCTGATTATCTTGAAAAAAACTTTGAAAACATCAACCTAGTTTTATATGAGTTGAATAAATTTGATGCTAGGACGAAGTTGTTTAGAATAATAAAAAAACACGGCAGAGTCATAGAGACAAAACCACTAGGAGAGACTGCCTTGCTAGGTTGGGTTACCAGCAGACTAGACGAAGAAAAAATAAATTCAGACTTTCTACTAAATAAAAAAATAATAAATAGAGTCGGTGTTGATCAAAATACCTTATCCAACGAATTAGATAAACTCACCCTGCTAATACATGCTGAGAATCGTACGAGTATTGAAGAGAAAGATTTATTAGTTCTAACCGAAAATCGTGATGTCGTTATATGGGACTTTCTTGATGCACTGGCTCGTAGGGATAAAAAAACAGCTCTAAAAATTTTAGAAGATATTTATCAGAAGGATAGTGACTTCTCGTATTTATCGGTAATGATGGCAAAGCAACTAAAAATACTTTATTGGTTGAAGTCGGGGGATATTTCTGAGGAGCAAATAAAAAAAGATTTTGGAGTGCACCCATATACAATCTCAGAACTAAAAAAAAATATGTCACGATTTGATATAAACTTATTAAAATTACTTTTCTCAAAGCTTACTAATTTGGATTTTAAAGTTAAGCAAGGTAAAATAGAACCGAAACTTGGTTTGATATTATTAATTTCCAGTGTTTAAATATTTGAAGAAAAACAAACTTATTTCTATAATCGGTATAGTTTTGCTTCTTATAGTATCCCTTTTGGGTACATCAATATCTGCTGAAGTTATAGATCAAACCAGACAAACTCTAAACTTTCCAAAATCTGGAGAAGATCAAAAAGAAAACTTCACGCTTCCTGACAGTATTTATATAGTACCCTTAAAGCTAGGTTTTAACGAACCTGTGAGTATAAGTGATTGGTATAAAGGAATTTATTATTATCAAGCTTTTAGGTTAAACCAGGGAGATTATTTGTTTCATTATCTTGTAACAAGAGAAGGGGAAGTGATACAGGGAAATATCAAAGGAGAGGAGCAACGATTTGCACTTAAAGACACACAAGATAAACCTGTGATTGTTGCATATTTACCAGGAAAAGGTGAGGATGACTTTTCTAATGCAGGCAGAAATGCGATTAATAAACTTCTTGTTGATATTTCTAATCGAAATCGTATCAAGTTGGGAAATATTTATGTCAAAAGTTTGGGTTATCAAGTAACAGAGCAACAACAAATAGTAGGAGTTCCTGATATAGTAGCTGGTAGGTGGGAACGCTCGCTTAAAGACATGATTAATGAAATAACAGCAAGTTATAATCCTGCTAAATTTAGTTTTGAGATTACAGTAAGTGGGATTAAGTCTCCTCCCAAGCCTGTAAATTATCGTGATCAAGCAGTTGCTGAGATTACTATTAAAAACAATAGTTCGGTTTCACTTTATGAAGGTAGTGATTTTGAGCCTATAATGACAAGGGAAGGTAGTGAGGAGTTTAGCAAGTTCTTTATCAATGGTGTTTGGCTTGGTCCAAAACAGGCCAAGATCATGACAGAAGGCAGTAGCGTGAGACCCGGTGAATCCAAAGCTTTTCAAGTAAAATTAGGTGCTCCCCTTTATGAAGGAAAGCAAACGGAGAAGTTTGCTCTGGTAAATGTACTAGGGGAAAAATATGAAAATAGCGAGTTTGAACTGGAATTAACAGTAAATGATGTAAAGGAAGAAATAGTAGAGATAGCTAGTACTCCTGTAGGTTATCTTAATGTAAGAGAGCAGGCAAATACTACAAGCAAAGCAGTAACAAGGGTTTCTCCCGGGCAGAGGTTTTTGGTAATAGAAAGGCAGTCTTCTTGGGTAAAAATTGATACTGGGGAAAATGGACAAGGATGGATATCCTCTCAGTACACAAGAACCATATAAACTTCAAAAATTATCCAGAATATTTAGGTATAGTGGTTCCGATGGGAATAATTGACAGGATCAGTCATTTTCTGATAGATTGAGTAAAATATTTCTTCAATCCAAACTGCACAGATTGATACCTTTCTTATCCCGAAGTTTATTTATTAATTTACTTTTATGGCGAAAAATGAAGATAAATCTCCTAATAATGACAAAGCTACGAATTCAGGTAAACAGCAAGCACTAAATGCCGCAATTTCTCAGATTGAGAAACAATTTGGAAAGGGTTCTATTATGAAGTTTAGTGATAGGGCAAGAACCGATATTGATGTCATTTCTACAGGTGCATTATCTCTAGATATAGCGCTTGGGATTGGCGGTGTTCCAAAGGGACGAATAGTTGAAATTTATGGTCCGGAGTCATCTGGAAAAACAACTCTTGCTATGCATATTATTGCGGAGGCGCAAGCCAAAGGAGAGACTGCTGCTTTTATCGATGCTGAGCACGCCTTTGACCCAGAATACGGTAAAAATATTGGGATAGACCTAGATAATCTATTAATTTCTCAACCTGATTATGGTGAGCAAGCATTGGAAATTCTTGAGACATTGATCCGCTCAGGTACAGTTGGGATTATAGTAGTTGACTCTGTAGCAGCCTTAACGCCTAGGGCAGAGATAGAAGGAGAAATGGGAGATTCTCATATGGGTTTGCAAGCAAGGCTTATGAGTCAAGCACTAAGGAAGGTTACAGCAATTGCTTCTAAAACAGGAACTACCGTAGTTTTTATCAATCAACTCAGAATGAAGATCGGGATTATGTTTGGTAATCCAGAAACTACAACAGGAGGAAATGCTCTAAAGTTTTATGCCTCGGTTAGACTTGATATTAGAAGGAAAGAAAAAATAGGAAAACTTGACGATGTTCGTGGTCATGTAGTTCGAGTCAAGGTTGTTAAAAATAAAATGGCTCCTCCATTTAAGGAAGCTGAGTTTGATATTATTTATCCAAACGGTATTGATAAAATTAGCTCACTTGTTGATGCTGCGATTCAGTTTGGAGTAATTGAGAAATCAGGTGCCTGGTTTAAAAAAGGAGAAAATCAACTAGGACAGGGAAAGGAGTCAGTAAAGGAACTCTTAAAAAACGATACAAAACTTCGCAAAGAAATATATCAAGAAGTAAAAACCAAGTCTAAGATTTAAACAATAAATCAAATGTCGAAAGCTGAGAAGATACTAGAATCACTGTTTGTATCAAAGGTGAGAATTAAGGTTTTGAAATATCTTCTATTACAACCAAATTCACGACTTCATTTGCGTGGAATTTCTAGAGAGATAAACGAAGAAATTAATGCCGTTCGGCGGGAGCTTGTTCGTCTTGAGGAAATAGGTATGGTTAAATCGGAGGAATCCAGTGCTAAAAAATACTTTATGGCCAACAAAGATAGTGTGTTTTACTTCGACTTGTTAAGTATTTTTCATAAATCTTTCGGCTTGGGTGGGAATATTATAAGATCAAATATACAAATTGGTGGAGTTAAGTTTGCATTACTAACGGAAGATTATCTAAAACAGTCTCATACAAGTTCACAGAAACTCGATCTTATTGTGGTGGGAAATATAAATATTCCAAAGCTGACAGAGTTAGTGGAGGAAGCAGAAAAAAAACTCAATGCAGAAATTTTTTATACTGTAATGTCAGAGAGGGAGTTCTTTTTGAAGAAAAAACGAAGAGATCCTTTTGTAATCAGTATTATTATGCAAAGAAATGTACTTCTTATTGGTAGTTATGAGGAATTAATATCTTGACGGTACAATCGACTAAATCACAATCAAAAAGGTATTTAGTGTGGTTTAAGCAAGGAGAGTATGACCTTCTAGCTTCACAGGTGAGTATGGAAAGTGGTTTCTACGAATGGTCAACATTTCAGGCAGTACAAGCTGTAGAAAAAGCACTGAAATCCATCATAGTCTACTCAGGGGTTAATCCTCCCAAAATTCATAAACTCCAAATATTAATGGGTATTTGTAATAGGGTTTGTGTTGAGTTTAAGCAAACAAAATTTGAATTCAGATTTCTGGAGTCTTTTACCTTTATATCAAGATATCCGTTTTTACTTCCCGGAAAAACCAAAACACCACACGAGATTATTACAATTGATGAAGCAAACAAAGCACTCAAACAGGCACGAGACTTTTTGCAAAAGATTTCAGTTATACTTTCCCACCCGATAGATATTGAAGATAAAGAGTTTGTGTATTCTGAAGTATTTACTAAGGCTGAGATCTCTAATAGAGTACAACAGGTTACTAATCAGCTCGTTGAACTCTTTAATCCAGAAAAAATTATATTATTTGGTAGATTTGCACGAGAAGAAAATGTTAATAGATTCTCTACTATGGATATATTGGTCATTACTAATACGGAACTACCTTTTATAGAGAGAATTTATAAAGCAAGAAAGGCAACTCGTAAAAGTGAGCCTATTATAGAACCCTTGGTCTATACCCCAGAAGAGTTTAGAGCTATGACAGAAGATGAAGGAGAGGGCTTCCTTGAGAGTGCATTAACAGAAGGTCGGGAAATATATAGTAAACCCTCAATATAATACCTCGATTAAATAAACCTCAACTATTTTATTTTGCTTCTTCTGTTACCCTTAATTCTCGGATTGCAGTTACTTTAACTGATCCTGGATAGTTTTGAGTTTCTTCTATCTCTTTTGCAATCTTGTGCGTCTGTATTACTACATCTTCGTCATTGGTTAGTGAAGGTTTGAAGATAACTCGAACTTCACGACCTGCATGAATTGCGTATGCTTCTTCGACCCCTTCGTATTTTTTGGCAATATCTTCTAGTCCCTTGACTCGTTTGACATAATTTTCATAGCTATCTTTTCTAGCTCCAGGTCTTGCTCCAGAGATTGCATCTGCGATTTTCACAATCTCTGCTTCTAGTGAGGTTGTATCAATATCTCCGTGGTGAGATTCTACTGCATTTGCAAGTTTCTCGTCTTTTATATATTTTCTCACTACATCTCCAGAAATATGATGATGGGGTTTACCCTCTATTTCGTGAGTTAGAACTTTTCCTATATCATGAAGTAAACAGGCTTTTTTGGTGAAGTTTACATCTGCACCAAGCTCTGATGCCAACTGAGCTCCTAGGTTTACCATCTCCATACTATGTTTGATTAGGTTCTGGCCGTAGCTAAATCGATATTTAAACCTACCTAGAAGTTTTATAATTTCCTGTGGAAGATCATTGCATCCTGCATCGTAAGCAAGCTTTTCTCCTGTTCGCTTAATCTCTTTGGCAAGCTCATTTTTTATACTATAAATAGTTTCTTCTATACTTCCTGGATGGACTCGTCCATCTTTAAGAAGTTTTTGTAAAGCCAGCGCAGCAACTTCTCTTCGGATAGGATCGAAGCAAGATAGGGTGACTTGATTTGGGGCTTCATCAACAATAATATCAACCCCGGTTAATCTCTCAAATGTTCGGATGTTGCGACCTTCTTTTCCAATTATTTTTCCTTTCATTTCCTCACTTTCAATATCAATTGTTGTGGCAGTAGATTCTGCTACATAATCAGTCGCACTTTTTTGCATAACATCTATTAAAATTTCTTTTGTAACTTTCTCAGAGGTAGACTGAATTTCAAACTCTGCTTCTCTGATTTTTCTTGCAATATAGGATTTTAGCTCTTCTTCTGTTTTATCAAGTAACATTTTTTTTGCTTCTTCGTGGCTGAGTTGTGCGAGTCTTTGGAGTTCTTCATTTATTTTCTCCCCGCGTTTACGGATATCTTTTTTGGATTGTTCCAATGCCTTTTCCTTGTTTTCTATACTCTCAAACCCTTCATCTAAAGTTTTTGCTCTTTCTACTAGTTTTCTTTCTCTTTCGTCGAGCCGTTTCTCTTCTTGTTGGATAGACTGTTTGAGTTCGTTAGATTGTTTGAGTGCTTCAGATTTGATCTTATCTGACTCTTTTTCTGATTCTAAAATAAGGTTCTGGGCTTTTAGACTAGCTTTTTTAATTGCTTCATCTTCTGAAATATCTAGAAATTTAGGGTCTTTGAGTTTTTTCTCTAACTCTTTTTTGTTGCGCATCAATACAAAGGTAGCACCTACCGCTCCTGTTGCTACAACGGACAACACTATGAGTAATATTGTTTCCATTTTTAAAATATAAAAACTAAAAGAAAAAGGATCACTGCGTCAAACAGTGGATTCTTTTTAAGAGAATCACAAGCAAGGCTTAGATCGTATAACTTACGAGTAGATGACTGTTCCCGAAGAAGGGGATATATGTATCCGAGTAATACCTCTCAGACTGGTTGTTTTTAATAATAATTTTTTTTGATAGAAAGTAGACATTTATTATTAACTTACTAAACAGTATCTATAATCAAGAAAAGACTTACTTGTGTAATCTCTTCAATGATATGCTTTAATGACTGTATAGTCAAGCAAAAAAGAAATTACTCGAAAACATCACTAAATGCTTTGAATAATTTATCAATAAAAGTTCCTTTATATTTATATTGAGGGGATACTTGTATTTGAGTTGGTGTTTCAGATTGAGGTGCTTGGTTTTTTTGAGCCTGTAACGATTCTGCTTGGTGTTGGAACTGTGCTATGGCTTGGTTTTTTTGTGTGATTAGTGTGTGAAGATTACGGATAATCACTTTTTGGTCTTCTGCAGAAGTTCTAAGTTGAATAAGTTCGGTTCTTGTACTGTTTAGTTCTTCCTTTGCTTTGATTACTTCTTGTCTTGATTTGACAAGATCGGCATGTTCTTGTGAGTCTATCATCTTTTTGATTAACTCCTGTTCACCGATACCAATATTGAGGAAATAACTCAGGTCGTTTTGGTTTGGTTCTCGTCCTAGTATTTTGACATACATATCTTGGATTAGCTTCTTGCGGTCGTCACGAGTTATAAAGCCACCAGATTTTTGTTGATTACCGAAATTATTGTTTCCTGGAGAGTAGGGTTGGTTAAAACCTGAAGATGGGCTAGGTGCCATTTGAGGAGGTGGGTTAGAACTTACTTGGTTTTGTACTGGATTTATTGGCTTTGGCTGTGGTACTACTGGGTATGGGTTTGTTGGGATGCTCTGAGGGGGATTAAGATTCCCTGTCGTGAGAGAGCTTACTGAGTTTGTACTATTTTGTATAGGTGAGGATATGGAATCTTCTCTGTACACAATACCAAAATATTCTAAAACACCTTTTGCTACACCCTTTGCTAATTTCTCTATATTACTATCTTCTTTCAGAAATTTAGCATCGTTCTCATTATCAATATACCCACATTCAATAAGTGTAGTGATTGAATTCACATCATGAAGAAAAGCAATTGATCCTATTTCGTGTTCATACTCACTTTTTGCACTTTGTGATGGAAGACCCGATTCCTGACTAGTATTTTTAAGAATAAGTTCGGAAAGTTGTTTCGACTTACTATCGCCCTCTCCTTCATACCAGCTCTCTATACCACTTTTTCCCCCTTCGTTAATATGAACCTCAATGGCAACATCGTTATTAGTCTCGTCGTAGTTAGTTTTGTTAATCCAATCAATTCTTTTAATAAGATCAAGATCAGTTGGAACTATCAGGGTAATGACACCGTGTTGCCTTAATAAAGGCACAACTGCTTTGGCAATTTTCCTTGCAACTTCGTATTCTACTAAATCGTGGGCTTTGGAGCCTGGTTCTTGGCTTGTATGACCTGAAGAAATTATTGCTCTAGGCATTTTTGTTAGATTAAGACTACCAATATAATATACACTCGAATTTTACCACGAAAACAAAAGGAAATTATGATTTATTTCAAATGATATCGTCATATATTTGCTTGAGTTGTTCATCATTTTCAAATGGAATTATAATTCGTCCTCCACGAGATGACCTAAATAGTTTTACTTTTTTTCCATATCGACTTCGTAAATCTGATTCAACCTTTTGGCTAAATTTATCTACAACTTTGCGTTGTCCATCTTTGTCTTTTGAGGCGCCTTTGTTAAGTCTTCTTACAAGTTCTTCTGTAGCTCTAACACTAAGTTCCCTATCTACTACCTTTCTTCCTGCTATTATCATTGTGTCTAGATCCTTTAATCCCAATAATGCTCGTGCATGACCTTCGGTATACCGTTCATCAAGTAAGTATTCTTTTAGTTCTCTGGGTAAAGAAAGTAGACGCATTTTGTTGGTAACCGCAGACCGACTAAACCCTACCTTTTCAGAGATTAACTCATCTGTCATTTTGAATCGTTCTCTTAATTGCATAAAAGCCATGGCTTCTTCGAGTGGGTTTAGATCTTTACGATGAATATTCTCAATAACTGCTAGCTCTAACATTTGTTGAGGAGATGCTTCTTTTACTATTACGGGTACAGTACTTTTTCCTGCAATTTTGGCAGCACGAAACCTTCTTTCTCCTGCAATTAACTGAAATTTACCTCTTTTTGTTTTTGTTACAAGTAGTGGTTCAATAATTCCGTTCTCTTTGATAGAGTCTGCCAAATTAGCCAATTGTGAGTCGTTGCGGGTAATTCTGGGTTGATAAGGGTTTGGTTCTAAAAGATTTATACTAAGATTTGGAATATACGCCTGGTCTAGCTCCTCCATTGTGGAGTTAGATATTAGTGATGATAAGCCTTTTCCTAGTGCCATTTTATTGTGATAGTAACAAATAAATATAAATTATATTTAATTTCTTTCCGCTATTATCTCCCTAGCTAGGGATTCGTATGCCAAAGCACCTTGTGATCTAGGGTCGTATTCTATAATTGCTTTCCCGTGGGATGGTGCTTCAGAAAGCCTGACATTTCTTGGGACGATTGTTTTAAAAACTTTATCACCAAAAAACTTGGTGAGTTCGTTAGCTACTTGTTTGGAGAGGTTGGTTCGAATATCATACATTGTCATAATCACTCCACCAATCTCAAGAGTAGAGTTAAGTCGTTTTTTGATGAGTTTGATTGTGTTGATAAGTTGACCAAGTCCTTCTAGTGCAAAATATTCACATTGTACAGGGATAAACACTTGAGAGCTTGCTACTAGAGCATTTACGGTGAGAAGACCAAGTGAGGGTGGGCAATCAATGAAAATATAATCATATTCTGATTTTACTTCTTCCAGTGCATTTTTAAGGATAGTTTCTCTAGACATTGTGTTTACCAGCTCAATCTCTGCTCCAGCCAAATCTATACTTGCAGGTATTAAGTGAACATTTTCGTATTTTGTAACTACAAAAACTTCTTTGACATTAGCTTTTCCATCCAATACATCATAGATAGATTTTGATAATCCTTCATAAATAGGATTTATTGAGTCTTCGTTTGATATAAAACCAATTCCTGAGGTTAGATTTGATTGTGGATCTAGATCGACCAATAAAATTCTTTTACCGAGTTTACCAAGATATACAGCTAGGTTAATAGCTGTGGTAGTCTTTCCTACACCACCTTTTTGGTTAGCAATAGCTACTATCATAAATGAGAAAAAGATATGAATAAATATAACATAATAACAACTATCGTTGGAAGTTACGGATACTCTGATAGTGCAGTTTTACTCAAATTCTCCTCTGTGAATTACACCAATTGAGGATAATGGCCAATAACGAAAAACCACTCTTCCTTTGATTCTATTTCTTGATACAAATCCAATTTCACGAAATCGTGAGTCTTTACTATGTTCTCGATTATCGCCCATTATAAAATAGGAGTTTTCAGGAACTACAACACTTTTTCCTTCACGGATGAGGGAAAACTCCGGAGCAGGTAGTTTACTCCTTGTTGTAGTTGGAAGGTATTTTTCTCTGAGCTTCTCTCCATTTATGTAAACAGAATTATCTTTTATCTCTACTGTTTCTCCTTCTAGTGCTACAACTCTTTTGATAAGATCGGTTTTCCCTTGTCTTGCTATTACAACATCTCCTCTTTGGTAGTCATAGTTATAATCTTGTCCGATTCCTGTTGCCCCAATATATTGGATAGTTTTGTTTGTAAGTACAAGATCTCCTTGGTGAAAGTTTGGTTCCATTGATTGACCTTCTACTTTATTTGGCACTGCGATTGTCAAATATATAACTGCACAAACCGCTACTGCGATAAAAACTGTTTCAAATGTTTCTACTATTCCTTTTGTTCTTTTACTTTTTAAAATATTTTCCAAGAGATTTATTGTGAAGGTTCTCCGGGTCGTATTATCCCGAATTTATTGATAGGCCAATACCTCAAAAATACACGGCCTTTAAGGTGTGTTCTGTTTACGAATCCGATATCATTATACCGTGAATCTTTGCTAACTTCGCGGTTATCACCCATTAGAAAATAAGAGTTTGTAGGAACAGTGCTATCCTTTCCTTCTGTTAGGGTAGATCGAGATGGGTCAGGAAGAAAAGATGGTCTTCCTTTTGGTAAATATATTTCTTCGAGTTGCACTCCATTAACGAATACTTTGTTGTTACTAATACGAACAGTATCCCCTTCGGTAGCAACGACTCTTTTGATTAGGTTCATACCGTTAAAATCAAATATCACAACATCTCCTTTGTGATAGTCGTATATGCTAGAGCCAATCGGGAGTGCTCCGATCCACTGTACTGTGCGGTCTGCAAATAACAACTCCCTGTTATAAAAGTTGGGCTCCATAGAAGGGCCGTCTACTTGACTAGGTATTAGAAATACCAGATAGATAAATAAACTGAAAGCAAGTGCTAAAACGATAGTTTGCAAAATATCGATTATGACACTTCCTTTGGTCTTGATTTTTAACTCGTGGATGAACGGGTTCTGATCTAGGTTGAACATGTATTTATAATAGAATTAATCTATACAGTATAAAACAAATCTTAGTTAATTGAAATTGTAATAATACCATCGTTGACTTTGATCTCCTGTTTTTGTTTTTCTTTTGTGAGTTTTAGGGTTTTTGCATTGATAGATGATTGAAAATCTTTGAGATTTTCCTTAATGATATTTGTAAGTTTATGATTTTCGACTCCTATTACAATATTTATCTGATCACCCATTTTGAGACCATCTTTTTTTCGTTGATTTTGGATTTGTCTTGTAAGTTCTCGTATAATACCCTCTGCTTCAAGTTCGAGGGTTATAGTACTATCTAGTGCTACAGTAAGGCTGGTTGGTGTTTGTTCGGTTTGATCAAGAGTGCTCTCCATAGTAAGCCAGTTCTTTCCAGCAGGTAGTTTTGTAACGAAACTTACTTTTTTAATATTAAGTTCGTCTTTTATAATTTCTACCATCCATGCAAGATCTGCTTCTTTTAGGTTATTCTCTTTGTCGGGTTTGATTAGTATTACTGACAATGGTTGCCGTACCTGTAGTGAGTTTTGTAAACGCACTGATTGTCCCAAAGTAGATACTGTTCTTACAGTATTCATATTATTTAACAAGGGTGTTTGAGAGAGTATATAATTATCATCATAGTCAGATAGGTTAGATAGGTGTACGGATTCGGTAAATTCTTTGGATTTAGTAGTAAGATTTAGATATATTTCTTCACTTAAAAAGGGCACGATAGGAGAGCATAGTTTGGAAAACTCTATAAGGACAAAATATAAAGTAGATAATGCACTTTTATCTCCATCTGCAAATCTTTGCCTAGATCTCCTAATATACCAGCGAGAAAGAGTGTCAATAAATTCTGGCAAAACTCTCACGGCAGAAGGGATGTTGTAGTTATCCATTGAGTTAATAAATTCCCTGCGACTCAGTTCTAACTGAGCAAGAATCCATAGGTCAAGCGGGTCTTTTGATTCTCCCTTACTACTCCTGTTGACAGGAGTCCATTTGTGTAGATTGGCATATGTAACAAAAAACGAATAACTATTCCAAAGAGGGAGAATAAAAGTTTTGACTTGCTCTTTTAACCCTTCTTCTTCAAAATTCATGTCTTCTCCAAGCATAATTCGTGAACCCATAAAGTAGAGCCGTAAAGGTTCTGCTCCGTATTTATTTAAGGTGTCTCTGGGATCAGGGTAGTTTCCATAGCTTTTACTCATTTTCCTCCCGTCATTACCCGATATTACCCCTGTGGTTATAACATTTGTAAAGGATGGCTGGTCCATTAGTGCTGTGGAGACAACATGCATTACATAAAACCAAGCTCTGGTTTGTGCTATGTATTCAACGATAAAATCAGCTGGGTAGTTTTCTTCAAAGGATTGTTTGTTCTCAAAAGGATAATGTTTAGAAGCGTAGGGCATAGAAGCGCTATCCATCCAAACATCCAAAACTTCTTTGACGCGGGTAAGTTCACCGGTTTTGCCTTTCAGAGTGACTTTATCTATTTTAGGTCTGTGCAGGTCTAATAATTCTTCTCCCAGGAAGTAGAGATCTACACTCTCGGACAATTTTGGTTTGCTTGAAAATACCTCTGTCAACTTTTTCCCTTCTGTGAGGTGTTTTATAACTGCAATGTTTTCCCCGTGGGTAGAAGCAATAATATGTTTCCCTTGGTTTTCTTTCAGGAATTTAGTTAATTCTTTACGAGTAGAAGCAATAATTGTAGATAATGCTTCAGATAATTCAGACTCAGGTAATTCGCTGTAAGAGGCTGCATCATATTTATCTAACAATCTTAAAAGGGTCGGTTTAATGTCCGAAACAGTGAATAAGTCATGAATTTTTACAGATTTGTTTAGAGCTTTTGCTAGAGGCTCGATAGTTTGAACGGCTCTATTGGCGGAACCTGAAAGAATCGCGTCAATACTTATATTTTTAAACCTATCTGCAACTGCTTTAGCTTGTTTTGTTCCTAGTGAAGTGAGTTTTTCTGAATTGTTTGGTGCTTCATTGTCATCTGCGTGACGAACTAAAGTTAATTTAGTAATTGGCTGGACTGAATTTGCTCGAAGCTCATCTCTATCTGAAACTACTAAAGTTTCAACAATTTCCCCGTTTTCTTCTCTTTGCCAGACTGGCATCGGAGTTGCCCAAAATCTTGTGCGGGAGATTCCCCAGTCTGGAGCTACTTCAATTCCTTTTTTGAATCTACCATTTTTTAAATGTTCCGGAACCCAGTTAATCTCTTCGTTATTTTTCAGTAGGTCTTTACGGATTTTATCGATGTTGATAAACCATGATGGCTGGGCTTTGTGAATCAGTGGAGTCTCGCATCTGTAGCAATATGGATATCTGTGAACTATACGCTCTGATTTGAAAAGCAAGTCTCTGGAGTTGAGGTTTTCCGTGATAACCGAATCGGCATCCTTGACATACATACCTTCAAAATCTTTCACTACTGGAAGATATTTCCCATCATCTGCAATACTCATAGCAATTGTGAGCTTATAGTACTGACCCATTTCTGTGTCGATATCTCCAAAACCGGGGGCAGAGTGGACAATGCCTGTACCTTCTTCCATATGTACCATTCCTTCGTAACTGTAAACCTGGTGTTCGCCTTTTTCTGTGAGGAAATACGAAAATGGTGGGGTGTAGCTAAGTCCAAGCAATTCTTTTCCTTTAAATTCTTCAGTAATTACATAATCTATATCTTTAAACATATATTCCACGCGTTTTTTTGCAAGGATTACTTCGTCTTCTTGTACTTGCTCGTCGTAGTTGTGCTCAGTCTGCTCGTAACTCCCCAATTCTTTTTTGAGTTCTTCTACGGTTCGATTTGCCATATACGGAGGATAACAGGCGTTGGAATCCGTGATTTCTTTGCCGAACCACTTAGGTGGTGTGAAATTATTTAATTTAGACAAAGAAGAAAATTCTACTTCCACAATATTGATTCCATCGTGCTGATTTCGGTAAACATCAATTTCTGCAGATAGACCATTTTCAAGAGGGTAGTAATAGCGTGTTTTGACAACTTTTTTATTTGCCTTTTTAACAAGCTCAATATATTCGTCTTTATCAATTTTCCTGGTTTTTTCGATCAGTTGTCCGGTTTCTTTCTCAGAACCTGCGTAATATTTAACAGTGAACTCATAATTATCATCAATTTTTCTAACCCTGGTATCTCTTGGTTTAATACCATTTTCGTCAATGTAGTCATCAAAATACGCTTGGGTAATTTCAGATCTTTTAACTTTTTTTAAATCCGCTGGTAGTTCTCCTACTAACCATCCCTGTTCAAGCTCTATTTCTAGTTTTTGTACTTTTGCTACAACATAATTTTCTTTTGGATCAACAATCAATGCCTTGTTTGATGGTAGCGTCCACGGAGTAGTCGTCCACGCAAGTATTGATTTCCCTTGAAATTTACCTGGTGTAGTGACAGGGAATTTAACTGTTACTGCTGGATCCTCCATATCTGTATAGGAATTATCCATTGCAATTTCAAAGTTAGAAACAGGTGTTCCGCAACGAGTACAAAACAAAGAGGTTCTAATACCTTTGTAAATCAAATCTTTCTTATAGAGTTGTTTGAAAATCCACATAACAGATTCCATATAGTCTTGATCCATTGTACGATAAGCATTGTCCATATCTACCCAGCGACCAATTTTATCTATATACCACCTCCATTCGGCAGAGGTATCACGGGTATAGTTGTAGCATTCATCTATAAATCTTTGAACTCCGTATTTTTCAATCTCTCGTCGATTTCGAATTCCTAATTTTTTTTCAACTTTTGTTTCGATAGGTAATCCGTGACAATCCCAACCCCAGATTCTTTCTACTCGTTTCCCACGCAAGGTGTGGTATCGAGGGACTACATCTTTTGCAATACTAGGTAATAGTGAGCCATAGTGGGGGGTTCCGGTGATAAACGGTGGCCCGTCATAAAAAATATAGCTATTTTTGGGGTTTCGGTTTTGTATAGACTTCTTAAATATCTGCTTGTTTTTCCAAAATTTTGTAATTTTTTCTTCTAGTTCGGGAAAGTTTTGTTTAGGGTCAACAGGTTTAAACATTGTAAGTAGATTAAACAGAAGTCAGATTATAGCATCTATTGTTTGCTCTTGGTATTGCGTTTACTTTGAATAAGTTTAACCAAGATATTACCAGCTACTACAGCAATATCATCTGTAAGCCCCATACCTACAATGAAGTCGGGAATTATATCAAAAGGGCTTACGATATAAATTGCAGACAGAATAATTAACCAATTTTCGCGTATGAATTTTAACATAAAAGACTTCTAAGTAATTTATATTATAACCTATGTTGATAGTATTCGTATCGTTAAATTTGGTAGAGGTATTAGATTTACAGCGTTAAAGATCACATATTTTGCTATTATATCTTTGTGCAAAACTTTGGAAGTCAAGGATATCAATTTTTCCAAAGTTTCCATATTGATCCGGTACTACATCTTTCCCACCACAAGGACTATATGTTTGTCTCATCTCCTCAGTGTCATCACAGGTTTTTTGATAGTTAGAAGCAAATCCTACATAACGACCTCCAAAGTCAATAATATCAAAATAGCCGTTGCCGTTAGTATCTGCGGGCCCACAGATAAATCCTACTGGTGGTTCTGTCGTAATAGGTGGCTCCTCTTTTGTGGGAGTAGGGACAGGAGTATTTGTCATTGTCGGCGTAACACTAGGAGTAACGGATGGATCCTTAGTAGGGGTTGGTGTGGCAGTATCTCCAGCAGATTTTATTACAAAACTGGTAGAGCAAGTCTTAACTGAGGGGCTTGTTCCCGTTTTTACTTCTGCAGTATTGTTTATTGTACTCCCAACAGTTCCTTTAATCTTCATAGTATAGGTTATTGTATCGGTACCCGCAGGGACATTACACTCTAGGTACTTCTCGGTAGAGAGTGCAGGAGTATCGGTAGGAGATACATCTTCCTGTGTAATTAGGAAATAAATAGAACCTACTACAAGTACTGCTCCAGTAGCTAGAATTCCTGCTAGGTATGGTTTTTCTTTGATTAGTTTCCAACCTATTTTTTCTCTATTTCGTAATACTATTAGATAGGTAGCACCTCCTGCTAGTAGTGAGAAGAACAATATACTTACAAGAACAGATCCTCTTTCAGAATAGGTATCAGATATACCAAGTACGGCACTTTGGACAGCAGAGGTTTTTGCTGTACACCAGGCAGGCTTCTCGACTATTTCTAAATCATCATCATAGTCGTCTCTTACAATAACTGTTCCGTCTGGGCTAAGGGCCCCATTGTTTAACTTAATTTTATAGACGACATTGGAGTTAAGTATAGCGTTGTTTGCTAGTGTATGTGTCTTTGTACAGGTCAATGCAGTAGGTGGTGGGGTTGTATCTCCGGGAACAGAAGTATTAGTTGGGGTGTTTGTAGGTGTAGGTGTAGGTGTAGGTGTTGCCGTAGCAGTAGGAGTTGGAGTAGTGGTAGGTGCAGGGGAACAGCTGGTAGATACAGGGTTTGTTTTTAGTCGACATCTTTTATCAGCAGGGGATGCTAATCTTGCGTAATGTTTGTTGTTTTCTCTGAATAGGTGTAAAACATCTGTTCCATCCGAGAGTATAGAGCGTTCGATCGATATTAATGTTCCATTTCCACACTTATTCGTTCCTGTTCCTGCACAACTGGATAAGTCCTCATTGATTGACCAAGGTTGCCACCCTCCCAGGTTTGTCCTTTCCCATAACACTCCTCCTCGAACAATACTTTGTAATATATAACCGTCACTGTGTACATATGAAGTAAAGTTTGTCATCAGTCCACTCCCCACAGAACTTGTATGGGAAGTTACATCTTCCCATAGTGACCAACCGTTATCATTATTCCTAGAAAAAATTTTATATGAAGTTGTATTTCTTCGTAGTAGGTGTTGTTCAGTCTTCCCGTCTGGTTTTATATAAGAGTTAAAGCCAACAATATTTCCTCCACAATCATTATACAAATCACATCCGACATTGGAGACATTTGGGGTTACATTCGTCCATGATGACCATCCAACGCCTGGAGTCTCTGTTCTATAAAAAATTTTGTTACTTTTAATTAAATGCTGTTTTCTCGTCCCATTATCAATGTATTGATTGAGACCATAATTTGTCCCAGAATCGGTCTTTGTAACCCCATTTTCAATATATTGAATACTTGCGATAGATAAAGAATTATCTATCCAAGTCCCCAAAGTATATTGTTGGGAGCAAAACCAATTAGGATTAGTATTACTACATTGTGTATTAGTTGAACATGTGCTGTTACAGGATAATGGAGATGTCGTCATTTCCCTATATTCAGATTCGGGGTGATCTAGGTTTAGGGGATCATTTACAATATTAGGAAGATATAAATGTATTCGATCAATATAAAATCCCTTGGAGCGTCCTGAGAGATATAATGAATGTATTCCTGTGGTAAGGTCTGCATATGCTTCAGGAATATTCTCGTGATGTACTATTTCGTATTGGGTATTCCAGACCCATTGATTCGAAGACGGATGTCCATTATATGTTTTGTACCATGTGCCATCATCAACTTTTAGCCAAACATCGTTCTCCTCACTAGCGTTTGGATTTTTTTTGTTGGATCTTAATTTAATGAGATATCTTCCAGGTTTTGTAATATTAATTTTATACTCCATAGTACTATTACCTGGAGCTACAAAATAATCAGGGCCGTCATATTTAATATAACCAGGTCCTGTATATCCTCCTACTGTTGTTCCTGCTACCCAACCTGGACCCATAGGTTTTGTTTCTGGTTGGATTACTATGAGGCCGTTATTCTCAAAATACGCACGATTTTCTGTAGGGTTCGAAGAATCTTGTGATTTAAAGGCTACAACCCAATCCTCACGATCTCCTGATCCCGCTTGAGGGCTTGCCCCTATAATAAAGTTACTAGATGGAGTAATATTTGCTGGAGAGCCATGGTATAGGCCTGTTCGTGGATTAAACCATTGCATAGTTAGTTGTTTGCCGTTTGCCGAAGATAGATTGATTGTTGCATTTTCCCCGTTGACGGTCTTTCCCATATAGACAAGAAATGTTTTCCCCGTATCATAGTAAACTTGGGTTTTTCCTCCCCCATGTCTTTGAGAGATTATGAGATCGTCTCCTGGTTTGAAGTTTGCTATAGCAGGGAACTCTGAAAGGAGTCGTCTCGCCGAACTCATCCATTTCCACATAGGTTCTCTCTCTTGGAATTTCCATAAAGATATACCTAGGTCTTGTTCATATCCATAGTACCAGGAGATATTACCCCCTGAGAAGTATCCGGGGTATAAAACCCTTCTTCTTAAGTCGTCCATATTTTCTTTTGTCATCCCAAATCTACTATCTTCTTTTAAGATTGCTTCATCTAGATCTATAACCCATGGTCTGTTTGCTGTTGATGATTTTTGTCTCCAGGTTTCGGTAAAACTAGATGCATTATCGGAACTATTAGATTTTGTATAAAATTGGATAGAAGCCGAATCAAAGCTAGGGTTTCCAACCAATCCTTGGTAGAAATCCAAATAATCGACAGGAGTATGTACTGCGATAGGATGCTTATAGGGATCTGTCTCCTTGATGTATCCTGCAAACGATTTGAGTTGTTCGTTAGAAAATGTATTTTCTTCAATTATAATCCACCGCACTGCAGGGAGGTGTGAATATCTAGCAACTAATTCTCTATAAAAGAGTTTTCTCTGGGTTGTTAGTGTTGTGCCAAGGAGTTCTCTATTTTCTGACTCTGTTTCATTTAGAACGAATTCTAAAGATATTCCCTTTTTAAGAGCATAGTTGAAAATTTCATTCCACTTACTCATTCGTGCGACATTATAATGGGTGAGGTTATCATAAGTAACGGCACCTACGCTTGTGAAGTTAAATGCAAATGGGTGGGTATCACCTTTCCCATCCCCACCAATGTTGTTTGGTAGGAAGTAAATTGAATTAACCTCTTGTGAACCAAGATAATCAATTACAGTTTTGATATTGGCTTCCTGCCCTGTGTCGGCTCCTGCAAGGAAATTTTCCGGACTATTTGTTCCTCCTTTGACCCAGGATTTCCCGGTCTTTGAACATTCTAGGTAGTGTTTCTCGACATACTGAAGTCGTCCGCAACTAGAGTAGAGTCCGCCGGCATTGGATTCTCCAGAAACCTGAAAGCTTCCATTTGATGGAGTGATATCTATACGACTACCTCCTCCGTTAACTGCAACATTGGATCCTGAGGTTAGGGTGGCTGTATATGTCCATATACCATCTCTATCGGCAGTAAAATGTGCTCTCCATTTACTTCCAGATCCGCCAAGACCATCTCCCACAAAATACCCAGGAACTGTGTAGGTTTTTTCTCCGTTGGTAAAAACAACACTAAGACGGTAGTCAAGGAAGGGGTTAGGGCTTGAGCTATTTTGACTTAAGTTTGCATGAGAACCTGTAAACTCCAA
The DNA here is from genome assembly GCA_964420145.1 of uncultured Candidatus Saccharibacteria bacterium. Taxonomy (GTDB): domain Bacteria; phylum Patescibacteriota; class Dojkabacteria; order B142; family OLB20; genus JAJTYI01. Next base: position 88 of record CAYQRB010000013.1, on the reverse strand, counting down.
AGTAATCTCATCCCATTTTTTGTAAGTAGTGGTGGTGGCCTCAACATCCTGACTTGTTTGGATTGTTTGGTTTGCGAGGTAAATAAGT
>CAYQRB010000012.1:0-25668 GCA_964420145.1 uncultured Candidatus Saccharibacteria bacterium | reverse complement strand
TATTCCATCGTCGGTTATTTCAATAAAGTTAACACCACCCCTCTCTATTTTTATGGTTATATTATGAGACCTCGCATCAATAGCATTTTCTATTAGTTCTTTTACTATCGAAGCGGGTCTCTCTACTACTTCGCCAGCAGCTATTTTATTTATTAAGTCCGGAGATAATAGTCTTATATCAGTCATTTTTTTCAATTGATAGAACGATTGGTTTAAATGTATAGTCTAATGCTTGAGAAGTGTGTGGAGATAGATTAGAGGGAATATGGGTATTAAATAATTCGAGAAAAACCGCTTCCCCTGTAAAGTCTGAACCACTAATAAATGGCTCTAGGCTAATAATTACATGGTAGTTTCCATTAGATAAGTTTAGGGGAGGCTCTAATCCTTCTGGTAAGTTTCGTAGAAAATCTTCTCCCGGGTAGTTGAAGACTTTGGAGTTTAAAGAATAGTTTTGGAAATCATCCGAGGATTTTGGATTCCTAAATCTACCTATCATAAGTACTTCATCCGTCTGAGTATTGGTTATTATGGCTTGATAAGTAAAGTTGGGTTTGTTTATTTCGGACAAACTTAAACTCCCGTTTTCAAGCTTGTTGTCAACAAACCAAACACCACTAAGCTCATTAATTGTTAGGTTCCCATCACTTGGGGTAGCTAATACAAAATTACTGTCTTGTACAGGAGTCTCAACATTGAATTCTAAATAGGCCTTGCTATTGATAAAAGGCCCTCTCATAAGTTCGAAATTATTAGGGACTTGATCCCTATCCCCTTCTTTTTCTATGGTAACTGTAAGCTCGGTGATTTCTGTATCAGTATCTATATCCAGGGTTGTAAGATTATCCTTGTTTAAACTTACTAGTTGTCCCTCTACTGAGTTAAACCGCTTCAAAAATTGATATTGACCCGACGGTGTGATGTTCCATAATGCGTAATGCCCAAGTTGTAGTGTAGGGAAACTATCTGATTTGAGAGTTAAGGTTATGACTTGTCTGTCTGTAGTAGTGTTTCTATTTTGATAAAACTTGGCTGAGATTAAGAGGAAAAATGAAAGTGAAACGGCTACCAGGATTATCATAAAGATACGAGAAGAGTTATCGGTTAAATCACTAAGTTCGGATTTCTTTCTCATTGTACTAATATATGGAGTATCCTATATGATACAGTTTTTGTTAGGCTTGGACAAATTTGATGCCTGAAGGCTTAAGTTTTTGTTGTCGGAAGACCGATAATACATTTAACATTTTATCATTTGCTTCTCCAATAATAACATGTTTTTCTAATGTAGTTTTAACCAGATCACTTCCGTGCAGTCTTTTTAGCGGTAGTTTGGAGCGAAATTCTGGTTCTGCAATTATACCAAGAGAGGTGATGATTTTGGTTCTAATACGCCAGTCAATTCTTGCCAAATCATCCTTGGCTTTGTTGGAATATATTATTTTCATGATTGTTGTTTAACTTCGAATAGTTTCTCTATATCTTCCTGTGAGTATGTGGGGCCATTATAGGAATCTAGGGATGTAAGTTGTAAATAATACTTATCGGTGAGCTTTTCTTCCATTTCTTTGAGTAGCACTTTGATTTGGTTACGAATTAGAGCAGAAGGTGACACCCCCAATTTACTTGCGAAATAAAAAAGGAGATCTTTCTCCCCTGGTTCAAGGCGAACCGCTAATTTTGTTGTCATATTATTTTTCATGACACTATTATTATAACAGAAGTAGAACCACCTGTCTAGTTGTGGGTTTATGGAAAACCATCGAGGATAAAGGGTTTCGGAAATATTATTACTACAGGTCTTTTTGTTAGTATATATATAAAATACTATGGGGTATGCTGTGTTGTTTTGTGTACTAATTAAGTCTGAATAAATGATATGGGTTATTTTAGAGAGATGCTATCTATATTTTGAGATTTCATTTTCTTTGAATCCCAAGAAGATTATTTCTGATTTAGTTGGGATGATACCAAGTTGTTTTTGTGATTCTGTATGTATCTTTTCTAAAATTTTGAGTATATCAGTAGCCTTTGCTCCTCGTTCTGTTTCTATAAAGGCTGCATGTTTGTGTGAGATATGGGCTTTTCCAACCTTGTATCCTTTTAGATTTAGAACTTTATCTATAATATATCCCCAACTATTACTTTCTAGGTTATATTTCTTTTGTGTTTCGGCGTCTATGTTTTGCAAGATACATCCCGCACTATTTGATGGTTGGATTCGTTTTCTGGTCATCCATGAAAGATAAGTTTGTCTTGCTCGTTCTTTGTCCCCTAGTCGTAACAATAGTTTGATGCTAATAATGGCGTCATTGTTGGTATGGAAAATTGAATAATCATAATCAAAATCTAATTTATCAGGAGAATAGTTAATTATATTGCCCTTATCGTCTAATACTAAGACAGATTTTACATATTCTGAGATAAAGTAACTACCTCCGTGAATATTATTGTACACTGCTCCTCCTAGTGTCCCAGGTATTCCGGCAAACCACTGTAATCCTGTAATTCCTTTGTCTATAAGAATATTTATCAAATAAGGGAGAGAGACTCCGCTATCAACCTCCACTTCAATCAATGGGAATTCACTTTCATCATAATCCAAGTCTTTGAATGAATAGTAGTTTTGAGTATCTACTTCCTGTAGATGCACCTCTGGTTTGTTGCTGTCTATAGTTTCTACTTTTCCATTATTATTTATTTCGATTCTCTTGCTGGTATTCCTGATTACTAGTCCTGTGATCCCTTCATCGGAGATAAGTACATTACTACCCCATCCGATAATAGTATAAGGTACTTTGTATTTTTGAGCATTAGTTAGCACAAATAGAAGGTTTTCACGAGAATGGGCGGTAACAAACAGATCTGCCTTCCCACCGATTTTCCATGTCGTATAGGGTGCAAGGTCATGATCTACCTTGTACTCGATTCCATTGTCTCTTAGTGTATCTTTTAATAGCTCGATATTACTCATTGGTAAGTGTGGCTTTAATCCTACGAACTCCTGCTCCGCTACTTTCCTCTTTTATGATTTTAAATTCTCCCATTTTTCTGATGGTGGTGATATCTTCTATGTGAGGACCCCCACAAAATTCTTTTGAAATAATCTCGCCAGAATCTTGATCTTTTATGAAATATACAGTAACTAGATCTCCATATGATTTACCAAATTCCATCTCTGCTCCGATTTTTTCTGCTTCTGCTTTAGGCATTATTTGTTTTTCAATTATTAAATTACTTTTAATATAACGATTTACAAGTTTAGTTATTTCATTTAATTCTTTTTCAGTCAGTTTTTCATTATGCGAGAAATCAATTCTAAGTCTTTCGGCTGTAATGTTGCTACCCTTTTGTTTTATATGTTTTCCAAGTATTTCTTGTAGTACTGCGAGTAAAAGATGATGTAGGGTATGCAGGGCTGTTGTTTTTACAGATTGGTCTGCAAGGCCTCCTTTAAATTTCTTTTCTGCTCCTACCCTACTTTGCTCTTTGTGTTTTTTGAGCTCATCTTCGAATTCATTAGTAATTTCTATTATTTCCCTTTCGGTGATATCTCCGTGGTCATTTATAGTAGGGGAAGAAATTTCTTCTATAATCATTTCGATTGGGAATCCATAGGTTTCGTAAATGAAGAAAGCGTCTCTACCAGTAATTTTCGCTCCCATGCCAGTATACTTCTGAAGTTCTTTTAGTCCGCGATCTAGGGTTTTGGCAAACTTTAATTCTTCTTTCTCTAATTCGTTGTATATGATACCTTCGTTCTCAGCTAAGTGAGGGTAGTAATCTTTCATCCTCTGTATTACAGCAGAGGCAATTTCTCGAGTAAAATTGCTATTTATACCAAGATTTCGGGATGTCCGAATCATACGGCGTATCAAACTGCGAAGAATGTACCCTTGATCTTTGTTAGATGGAATTACTCCGTCAGCGATTAAAAATGTAGATGCTCTTCCGTGATCTGCAAGTATTCTAAAGCTTGCCGTGTAATTATTTTCCTTGTTGTCGGTTTTATATTCTTTTTTAGAAACTTCTGATATTTTTTTGATGATTGGTTTGTATATATCAGTTTCAAAAATATCGGATTGGTTTTGTACACACATAACCACTCTCTCGAATCCCCCTCCAAAATCTACATTTCGTTGTTCTAGTTTTTGCCAATTTAGGTTCTCATCTAGTTTATATTCCATAAAAACAGAATTTCCAATTTCTATAAATCTACCAGAGTCGTCGTTGATATGGTAATGATCTTGTTTAACTGTGATTTCTCCGAGATCATAGAAAAGCTCTGAACAGGGACCACCGAGTTCTCCTGGTGCTTCCCCTCTTTGCCACCAGTTATCTGATTTTCCATATGGAAATATACGGTACCTAAAATCATATGAATCTTTAAGGTTTTTCGGAATTTGTGTTATATCCTCACTAAACTCAGCCTTTATTCCGTATTTAGTAAATGTTTCTATCCATAACTTTATAGATACATCATCTCTAGGTACTATGTCATCTCCACCCCACACAGAGACATATATTCGACTAGGATCAAGACCGAAGTGTTTGGTATATAGTTCAAATACCCAGGGGATTTGTTTTTCTTTAAAATAATCCCCAAGCGACCAATTCCCCATCATTTCAAACATTGAGGTGTGTCGATTATCTCCTATTTCTGCGATGTCCTTTGGTGCCGAGCGAAATGATCGTTGAAAGTTACAGAGTCTTTTTCCTTTAGGATGTGGCTCTCCAGAGAGGTATGGTACTAATGGGAACATTCCCGAGTTGGTAAATAAAATCGTTGGATCATTGACGGGGATTAGTGATAGATTGGGAATCTCAACATGTAGTCTAGGAGACTCTTTCATAAAATTGAAAAATATATTCCTGATATCTTCTGAGGTTTTCATATTTATGTAATTTTGTACTCGTAAGAATAGATGAAGTTTATTTGTAATAATTAAACCACAAAAAGTTAAAATTTGAAAATGTAAACTTTGGTAGTATTAGAATATCTCAAATTGAAATTTGTTAGACTTATAGTAATATTGTGTTGAATGTAAGTACAAATAGTTTATCCATACATAATTGGGTTGGTAGGAAATCTGTTCATCGTATAGTTGTATTTTAATTGTGGATTAGTATTAAAGATTAGGTGTGTAGTAAATTGTTGTTATTGTGTAGTTTTATTTAACAGGCGTTTTGTGTTGCTGTGTATTAAGTATATTTGTAGATATGTCTATTTGGGTAGATTTCTTTGAATAAGGGTATTTTAGTAATTTTGTAATGTATCTGATGTTACAATTATTTGTTTTTAGAAATTAATAACAATATTAATAAATTGATTATAAACTAATAATAGCTTTGTTTATATTTAAGGTCTTTGTATTAAACAACCTATAGTTTGTTGTTTGTTGCGTTCAAGAACTCTATAAAAACTGGATGTGGTTTTTGTGGAGACGATTTATATTCGGGATGACTTTGTGTAGCGATAAAAAACGGATGTTGTTCCTGAGGAAGTTCTATGAATTCAACTAGAAGGTTGTCAGGTGATGTTCCACTAAAGATCAATCCTGATTTTTCAAATTGTGTGCGGTATTTGTTATTAAATTCAAAACTATGTCTATGTCGTTCTTGGATTAGTGATTGTTTTTTATCTTTAAAAAAGTTATGTTTGTCATAAATCTGGTGAGTAAGCGTATCTTCTCGAACAATACAATCAAATGTTCCTACCCTCATTGACCTATTATCCCATTTCATAACTTGGTATTTTTTATTAAAAGGGATACTGTGAATTATAGGGTTTTTTGTGTTAGGGTTGATTTCTTCTGAGTTTGCATCAGGTAACTTAAGAATACTTCTGGCATATTCTATACAGGCCAATTGCATACCATAGCCAAGTCCAAGGAAAGGTATTTTGTTTTCTCTGGCATACTTTATAGCTTTTATTTTCCCGTTAGTTCCTCTTTTCCCCCAACCTATTGGGACTATAATTCCATCTATATTTTTTAATTCGGATTCGATATTGGATTCTTGTGTTTCGGAGTTTATAAATTTAAATTCTATATTTTGTTTATTAAATATTCGTGCATGTTGGATTGCTTCTATTAGAGCATAGTAAGAATCTACAAGACTAGAGTCTCCTGTTGCGAAATATTTCCCTACAATCGCAATTGTAGCTTTTTTATCAAATTTAGTTATAAGTTTATTAGAGTATTTATCCCAAAAAGTTAGGTCTAGGTTTGTTTTTTTAGATTTGATCCTAAAATATTTTAATAATCGTGTATCTAAGTTTTGTTTGTATAAATGATTTGGTACTTGATAGATATTTTTTAGATTTTCGCAAGAAAAAATATCACGATGATCGATATAAAACTTTTGTCCGAATTTGTATTTTCGTTGTGTATCAACAGGTTTCTCACTCCTGATTACGATAAAATTGGGGTTGATACCCATAGACATTAAAGCCTTTAGTCCGAATTGTGCAGGTTTAGTTTTGGGTTCGTTTATATGAGGGGGGACAGGAACATAAGTAACATGTACATTGGCAACTTGTTCGGTAACTGAGAGTATGCGTGCTGCTTCATAATAAAGACCGTTGTTATTTTCGTACTCCCCTACTGTCCCTCCAAGTTCTATTACTACAAAATCGGCCTTAGATTTTTCTGCTGTCGTTTTGATCCTTCTAATAATTTCATTTACAACATGGGGTATAGGTTCAACATCTTCTCCTTCGTATTTCATTTGTCGTTCATTGCTTATAACAGTTGAGTATAGTTGCCCCATAGTCATAAAGTTATTGTATCCCACTTCCTGGCTTAAAAATCTTTCGTAATTACCCAAATCAATATCAGCTTCTGCTCCATCAAAACAAAGAAAAGGATCTCCGTGTTCAATAGGATTGATAGTACCAAAGTCCACATTGAGGTTGTTTTCACATTTTATAGGACAGACAGTATAACCATGTGCTTTTAAGAGCAGAGAAATAGATGCTGAAGTAACACCTTTTCCAACTGCACTCATTACTCCACCACTAACAAAAATATATTTAGCTTTTTTAGCCATAATAATGATATGAAAATTAAGAAATGTTATTTTAGATATTCTTTTTCTAGAAGAGCTGGTAGTAAGGTAGCAAAATTTGCTTCTCTTCCGTCTGTTAGTATAGCATCGCCTTCAAATAGATAATAAGGTTGTAAGAAATTTGTCCAGGGTAGAGATTCTTCCCATGCTTCGGGCTCCATATAAACTATCGCTGTTTTTTGTGCGTTAATCTTAAACTCGAGAATTGAAAGAGGTTTATGTTCTGAGAGAGGATCTTCTCCTTTTAGATTGAGCCAATATAGTATACCTTCTCCACTTTGTAGTTTGAGAAAAGCATCTTTACTATTTAATGATTGATATATACCCCGGTCTCCATAGTTTAGTTGGTTGTATTGAAAATTAACAAGATCAGGAACAAGTCCTTCTATACTTCCTCGTGCAATAATATTTACTACCCCAGAGTTATAATCAGGTACCCTAACTTCAGACTCTAGATTAGTTAATGCAATCTCTCCTTTTGTGGGTTTGTAGTTAGGATCGAGCTCTGATGTTAAGATTTTTTTGTTTTGTCGTATATATACGAACTTTGCTAGTTTTGGACTTGTAGCAGAAGAAATAGTATCGGTTTTTGTATCAAGGTTTATATATGATACCCTTGATCCTGCCTTTGCAAAATAACTATCCGATAAAGAAAGTAGGTTTAAAATTTCTACTCCTTTATTGTCATAGAAACCCGGAATAGTACTAAGTTTTAGGTTGGTAGTAATTTCCTGATTGAAGTTTTCTTTTGTTAGATCAGTTCTGTAATCCCAATGCTCAAGAAGTTTGTTATAGGTTAAGCTACGAATAGTATCCTCACTTTGCCATAGGGTGGTGTTATCAGCTATTACTCGTCCGTTAGTATCGAGTTTTAGATTTGATGCAACCCTTGGTCCTTTAGAAGCATTGCCTAACTTTTCTCTAGGTTTGTTAATAACATATACATTAAAAACCTCAGGAAATTCTGGAAGTACAGCTTGATCTAGAATAGAATAAGTTGGGTTGGATTCGGTGTTTAGTGGTAGTGATGGTTTTTGTGGGTAAGGAATTTTTCCAAGTTTTTGATTTGCAACGATATAGGGGCTTTTAGGGACTGGGGTTGGTTTGACAGCACTACTAGTACTTTCCGTTATACCAAATAGAAATCGAAATAGAAAAGTAGAGATTGCAAAAATCAAAAAAACGATTAACCCTTTGCGAGCAACATTTGTAGCTTTACTGAGTCGAGAACCCATATATCTAATTTTATTAATTCAAATATTATCACATTTATTATATAGTAGGTTAGAGATAAAATCTTTAGTATTAATATATGAGCTCAATCAAAAACTCTTTTGGACGGGTGTCTGCAAGCTGGAAAAACTTGCGCTTCCCATTTAAATTCATCATAATCTCCTCATTTATTACAATATTAGGAGTAACTGGATATTATATGACGAGTTATATCTTATCTACCCCTGATGAAAAACAAATTGAAGTTAGCACACAAGTAAACCGATCAGTTACATTGGTTCCTCCTTCTCCAGTTCCCCCTAAATACAGTCCTATTAATGGAGTAGAGATAGCAAATAGTGATTATGATAGTGTTATCTCAAGACATCCTGTGGCTATAGTAGTTAACAATCATAAAGAAGCTAGGCCACAGTCAGGATTATCATTTGCTGATAGTGTTTTGGAAGTACTTGCGGAAGGTGGTATTACTAGATATGTTGCACTATATCATAATAACTATGAAGTAGAAAAAGTCGGCCCTATAAGGAGTCTGCGATACTATATGATTGATTTTGCTTCTGGGTATAGTGATGCAATTATCCTCCATCATGGGTGGGCGGGCTTTGATGGTGCTAGTTTTGAACATTATAATGAAAAAACTGATGCTCGAGGTGCTGTTTCAAAGTTTGGTATTAAAAATATCCATACTGAGGCAAGTACCTATCGTGATACTCAGAAAGCTAAAACTGCAGGATATGTACACGCCCTTTATACTGATTTTGGGAGGGTTAACTCTGAAATAAATCGCTTAAGTAAAGCTTCTAATTGGAAGTTAGGTATTCGAGACCTTGAGAGTCTTAAATTTAAAGATGATGCTGAGATTGGGGATAGGGGTATTTTTTCATCTATAGATATAAAGTTTATGAGTCTGGGAGGTAGTGATTATAACTCACGGTTTGTTTATGATCGTGAAAACAATAACTACCCCAGGTTTATAGGAGGGGTGGCTGATATTGATGCTTTAACAAATAAACAAATTTCTCCTAAAAATGTTGTAGTAGAGTGGCATAATTATGCTGATGCTAGAGATGGTCATAGTAGGATAATTATTGATATGATTGGAAAAGACACGGCGACAATCCTTAGAGATGGTGATATTATAGAAGGTGAGTGGAGAAAAGAGTGTCGATTATGTAGAACTAAATATTATGATTTACAAGGAGAAGAAATCCCTTTTAATCGTGGACAGATATGGATTGTTAATGCAATTAAAGTTCAAGACAGGTTGATTAGTACTGTCACAATTGAGTAAAATTAACCTATATTACGGATAATAATGAAAAAGTTAAAGATTTTAACTCTGGTAGTACTCTTAATAAGTGGAGTATTGTTGCTTTCCGGGTGTAAGAAGAAGGAGAACACCAATACCGAAGGAGAGACTCCTAATCAACAAGTTACTCTTATATGGTGGAATATGTTTGAAAGCGAGAGTAATGTCCAACCCCTCATAGATGCATTTAAAGCAAAAAACCCCAATGTAGTGATTCAGTACAAACAACAAGGAATTGAAGGTGGGGTTTCTGCTTATCGTAACCTACTTGATAATGCATTAAATGATCAAGAAATAATCAATGATCCAGATATTTTTACGATAGAGAATACTTGGGTGGGTAAATATGAGAAGTCAATTTCTCCTGCTCCAAGTGATGTTCTAGGCACATCTGAGATGGGAGATTTTTACCCTGTCGTACAAAATGATTTTGCTGTAAATTCTATACTGGGAGTTCCCCTTTATGTTGATACACTCGCCGTAATTTATAATAAAAATAAACTTATAGAAGAAGGATATTCCACTCCAGACAAGGATTGGAGTGAGTTTCAGCAACAGGCTTTCAACCTTACTAAAAGGAATTCTCAAAACGACATTATTTCTGCAGGACTTGCAGCAGCTACTGGAGAGAATACTCAATTTAATTTCGATATTATCAGTTTGTTGATGTTACAAAATGGTGCTGATTTAAATAACTCTACTGTTCTTTCTAGTTTTTCTACCGTTCCTGAAGTACAAGATAGTTTTGATTTTTATAAACTTTTTAGTGATAAGACTGGGAGTTGGGATGAAGACCAGAAACTAGATGTGGCCTCGTTTTTAGAAGGTCGGCTAGCTATGTTTATAGCTCCTAGTTGGAGACTAAATGATATCTTGATTTATAACGATCAATATAATCTAAATCTTGATATTGGAATTGCTCCCCTACCACAACTCTCAGGTACAGATACTATGCATTGGGGAACATATTGGGGGCAAACCGTAGCAAAAGAATCTCCAAATGCCAGGATTGCTTGGGAGTTTGTCAAGTTTATATCTGAGCCCGACCAACTTCGACTTTTAGACAAAGCAGTTAAAGATAATGGTAGAAAGGTCGGGATATTTTATCCTAGACTAAGTATGGCTAGTGAAATATCCAATGACACAAATCTAAAAGTTTTTGTTCAAGCGATTCCTTTCGCAAAAAGTTGGTATATGAAAGATGGCTATACAATGGAGCAAGAATTTAATAAGGCTTTTATTGAAGGAAATATAGATTTAAAAGCTCTAGAAACAACTATAAATAATACTATTAGGTAATAAAACTATGCGTAAACTTATACTTATAATATTTGTGATTACTTTGCTATTCCCGCTAAGAAGTGTTGCTGTTACGCAAGGTAATGATGAGGTTAGTTTGTTGAAACCATCCGATGGACAAAGTGTAAGTGGGAATTATAGTGTGGAGTGGAAAATTACGGACTTGGATGTAGAAGACCCTGCCTATTTTATAGATATTTTTAATATGAATTGTGATCAGTCAGGCGGGAATCTAGGGAGATTAATAAATTCTGGAGCTACGAAAAGTGGAGAGAATTATACTTATTTATGGGATACAACTAGTGGAAATATTTCTAGTTCTCTCCAAAACCAGGGGAATTATTGTATGAGGGTTTGTTCAATATTAGCAGAAGGTGGTACTGTTTACAGTCTTTGTGACAAACAGTCTTTTGTTTTTGGCTCTGGTGGAACGAGTACTGCTAATTCTTCTCCAGTAATCGAATCTGTAAAAGAGGGTTTTGTAGTTTCTTTAAACCAAGTATTTAATTATAAGGTTATAGCTACAGATCCGGATAATGATTCTATTACATTTTCTTTAGTTAATGCACCAGATTTTCTAACTATAGATCAATCAACAGGAGAGGTTTCTGGGAAACCTATAGAGGTAGGAGATATTAAATTTATAGTCAAAGTAGATGATGGAAATGGAGGCATTACTACGGAAGAGTTTATTATGAGAGTGCAAGTTGAAGGGATACAAAAAGAACTAAATTTTTCTTTTCCTGTTTCCGGGTCAATAGTAACTGGTAGTGATAATGAAATTAAATGGAAAGTATCTTCTGGTATTCAGGTTAAGACGATCGTTTTGAGTTTTTCACAAGATAGAGAAAAATGGAGTGAATTAACGAAGTTGGATAGAGATATCAGCTCGTATAAATGGGATATTAAAGATATTGATCCAGGTGAATATTATTTGAAGGTCGAGCTTACTGATACCAATAATAAATTATTTGAGATAATTTCTGAAAAGTTTAATGTTTCTGCTACTACAGCAGTCAGCCAAACAGAAATCACGGATCTATTTCCTACAGAAGGGACAACTATTAATAACAATAGACCCGTTATTAGTGCTAACTTTAATACCCCAGAAGGGGTAGTAATCAAGCCAGAAGATGTGAAATTTACTCTTAATGAAAGGATTGATCTAACTGTTTGTCAAACTCTTGCTAATAGTATTTCGTGTAATGTCGTATCAGAGCTTATGGATGGTACATATAAAGCTTATATAGAGTTAAAAGATAGTACTGGATCTACTATAGTTAAAGAATGGCCCTTTACTGTAAAAACTACAAATAACAAATCTAGTGAAGATGTATCTTCTAGGATAAATACCTTCCAACTGATAATTATTATTTTTGCTGTTGGTTTTGTTTTGATTGTTCTTCCCTGGAGTGTATATGTTGTACTAAAGAGAAGAAAAGATGGTAAAAGCCAAACAGAAAACATAACGGATCAACCGCAGGGAGTTATTTATCCTGTCGGAGGGCCTTTGGCAGGAGAGGATGATTTACCTATAGTACCTGAGAGTTCTGCTACAGCAACTAATACACCAATAGCTCCAATAATAAGTAATACCTTAAACGAACAAGTAATCACTTCTCCAATATCAGAAAACCCTGTCCAAGCAATGAATATACCGATAGCTCCTGAGGTAAGTAATATCTCAACCGAACCAGTACATACTCAAGTAGTCGTGCCTCCTCAGTCAGATGCATCCCTGTCCTCCTTTCAAGGAGTACCCTCTCAACCAGAGGTAGTTGGACAACCTAGTGTAATGTCTCAAATAGTACAAACACCTGTAGTTGATATATCTAGTCCGGTTATCACTCAAGGGATCCCAGTAACAGAAATACCTGCTCCTGTAGAACCACCTGCAATGTATCAACAGGATGAAATCCCTCAATGGTTACAAACACAAAAGAATGAAAATATTCAAGTAGCACCGATAGCAGATAATGGAGGAGGAAATGTGACGGAGGATATTGTTACAAAATCTGATCTGATAGAAGGTGCAAAGGTATACGATCCTTATGGAATAGCCCTTAACTCAGATGAAGATCAAACTTAAGATAATAGAATATTTTTCTAATTACTTGGTCAATCCCAAATTAGAAATCAACAGAGATGTTTTTTCTAGAGGGTTTTGTTCTCTCACAGACAACATAAGTGTTACGGTATTATCTTCAATAAAAGCACTAGATTCACTAGAGTCGGAGAAAATTAAATGGGTGTTAATTCCGGATGCGATAATGAGTTCTGATTTTATAAGTGAAGCTAACTTATTTACTTCACTTTCATTTAGTTTATAATTGGTTCTATTACTTACGGATAGGGATGGGTTTATATGAGTATCTTTATAAGAAGAAACTACGGTAGTAGGAGTGGGTTTGGTTGGGTCTGCTTGGACTTGTGATTCAGAGGCCTTTTCAACCATTGCTCCTAGTGCCGGTAAGGTTAGTGAAAGACTAATAGAGAGCATTGCTAATCGACTCAAACTGAGTTTTTTATTCTGTAGAATATCAATTAACGAAAATATAAAACCTATTGCACTTATTATTCCAAATAGACCTTTTATAGCATTATCTACAGCCTTATCAAAGAAACTCCCTATCCATGCACCAAGTATTGTTCCTACTGCATTTAAGCCTGCAGCAAGGGGGAGGGACCAAATACCTGCACCAAGGGCAAGACCTATTCCTGTCCCAATAAGACCTCCGACAACAGATCCAACTGTCGCACCTATCCCTCCTATTGCGATTCCTAGAAGCGAAGCGATTCCTAGGGATATAATACTACTAGCTGTAAGAATAAGGGTGGGTGCGAAAGCTCCACGAATGCTTAGTGCGAGTGTTCGCAAAATCCCCGTACTTCCAACATTAGCTGAAAAAACTCCACGGGCAATATTGAGAAAACTATTTTGGCTAGAGGGTCCTAGTAGTCCTGGTATTCCCATACCAGTTATCCTTGCTGTAAGCATACTACCAAACAATGTTCTGATTATATAGGAATAACTTCCAAAATAACCGATGGTAGCTAGGTAGTTGTTCAGTATATTAAAGTTATTCAGCTTGCCAACAAGAGATTCGTTACTACCAAATGTAAAGTTTTTCTGAAAAAAATCGCCGAGTCCCCTCCCTGCTTTCATACTTGATATTAGTTCTTGGAGTAAGTTGGTTACAATTTTGGTATTGAATATATGTCCTAAAAGACGGTTTAAGGGAAGCATCCCTAATTTAGATAGTCCTGTTCCATTAATAAAGTGTTCTGCAATTTTCCTACCGGCTACCGTTTGAGAGATAAACTTGACAGTAGAGACAGTCCCAAAAGCTATCCCTGCAGCTAAAAGTGGGTTAATTCCTACGAGTCCCGCTAAAGTAGCAGCAAGCATCGCTGCAGATAAACCACTTGTTGCAGCTCCAAATAGTCGTCCAGCTCTTGTTCCCATTACATTAACGGTTTGACCTGCTTGTGCTCTAGGAGAGTTTTTTATCAGGTCTGAAGAGAAATTTTTAGATATTGGATCTTTATATAGTGCAGAGCCATGACCTTGAAGCCAGCGAAGTGGTCTACTCAGTACCCTTTTTGTTGGAGAATTCATAATATCATTCACAGTTCCCAAACCTACCCCTAAGAGACTACCTCCAACAAATACTGGTATGATAGAACCTATAGGAATCCCAACACTTAGTGCAATAGAACTCATTCCCGCCCCATAAAGTAATCCTTTAGGAGCATTTTTTAGAGCAGTCTTGGCAACATACCCTGCGTCCATAGCTCCTACTACTATAGGGTTTTTTAATACATTGCTATAGACAAGTCGTCCTTTAGTTATGAGTTCTTTTATTGGAGTCGATACAGCGGTAGAAAACTTTTGTATACCCTGGGCAAGAGGTGTCCCTTTGATTGATTCTATAGTATTTACTACTGTTCTGGAGTTTCTTACTACTCTATACCCAGTTTTGACTGTCTCCACCACACGACCAACAGTTTTTTCTACTATTTTCTTTATTATATACATAATTAAGCCCAGTCCTTGCTTTTTAGCCTGTTTTCTGTGTTTTTGTATAAACTTTGATTTATCAATAACCGATATAGCTATTTTGTTCCCTTTTGTTCTTACTTTTGCTCCGATTTCGTATTTATCTATTTTTTCTACAACTTTATTAGATATAGTGCCTGTTACTTCATTGAATTTCGCTTTAACATATTCTTTGAAAATAGGTATTATATCTGGTCGCATAGACTCTAAGTCGGGAAGTTCTGTAAGGCGGATTAAACTTTTGATATCTCCTTTACCCAACAAATCCTCATAAACAATGCTGTGCATCATCTCGGCTCTTTTTTGTACAGTAGGGTTTTTGCTTAAGTAGGGATCTGTAGATCTCTTGATTTCATTAACTACACTTTTCTTATATCCAGACAGTTTCTTTTTAGTAGTATTTGCTTCTTTTTTTTCTTCCTCCTCTTTATTAGAAATATAGGCAATTAGTGGATTTTTCTCTTCCTGGTCATAAGGGTTCTCTTCTGCGAAATCAATTTTTAATTGTCTTAGTTCATGTCCTTCTAGCTGATTAATTTCATCTTGGGCAAGCATTTGCCTAAGCTCCTCGGCTTGGATATCGTTTTCTAAATCAAAGTTCTCAAAATCAATACCAGTTAATTCTTTGAAAAATTGGGGGAATTTATCAGGATCAATAGTACCGTTTTTATTATAATAAGATTCTAAACCATGAAATGGAGGAACTGGTATTGGTTTTCCTTCTAAATAATTCTGTTTGTATTTGTTGATATAAATAATAAGTTTTACCCGATCTATTCGTTCTTTACTATTTACTATATGTTTCCTTTTGATATTTTCAGGTTCTTCTTCTTGAAATTTTTCTTTGAGTCTTTTTCTTGTAAAATCTTTATATTCTTTTTCTAGTGGCTTAAAAGTAATTAACCCTTGATAACTCTTGTTAAAAACTGTTTCTGCAGAAATTATTATGCTCCCCTTTTTTTCTAATTTATCTTTTAGTTGTTCTTTTTGATCAGCTCTTGTCTCGCTTTCGTATGCTTTTAATAATTGTTTGTAGTTATCGTAGTAGTTGTTTAATATGCGGTTTAGGTCGTAATAACTATCTGTTAATTCTTTGTATAGCTTATCTATTTCTACAATAATACCTGCGTCAATCTCTATTTCTTTACTATTGATTTTCGTGGTTATAGAGATGTAAAACTTTCGTGCATCGATATATTTTTTATTGATCGTTTTCCATTTTTTGTCTGTATCGAGGGTCGAGAGTGGAGTCTTATCGATAAGAGCTAGTTTATTTAGTAACTTAATATGTTCTTTTAATAGTTCTATTTCTGCTTCAATTTCAGTAATCTCTTGTTCATAACTTTTCCCAAGCATTTTGAGATAACGGACATTATTTTCTATCTCGGTTCTACGAGCATTAGAAATAGCTCTTTCTTCATCTATTTTTTGTTGTTCTTCTGATTTATCTTCAGGCATTTATAATTTAACTTGTTTTAAGTATCTACTTTTGGTGTGACAGGGTCTAGGTTTTGCTGTTGTTTTAGGAGTTCTACAAAATCAATAGCTTCATTCATTTTTGCTTTGGCTTCAGCACCTTTTCTTCTTATGTCTGCTATCTCTGCTTCTCGTTTTTCAATAGCTTCTTGTGCCTTTTTTTCTGTTTCTATTTCTTCTAGTTTTAATCGTTCTCTTCTTTTTCTTGTCTCTTGCATTTGTCTAAAAGCCTGGTAAGCCTGCAATCCTCTTGCAATCGCTCCCTGTAGAGTTTGTGAGGATTCTGTAGGAAGTTGAGAAAGGTATTCCAATATAAAGCGAGCCTGGTTTTCTTCTTGAGAGAAATTGACGATATCGTTATCGTTAATATACTTATCTACCATATGAATAGCTATAGTCTCCGCTTGACCGACAGATAGGTTTATGTTTCGTAGTGCAGATAATTGCGGGTATTTACATTGATTGATTGGTTTATTGTATCTATCAGCAAGATTGTAGGTAATAATTTTTCCAGATTTCGGATCTCTTAAAAGCACTTTTTGAGTAGTAAGTCCCGACCAACCAATTCTATATTTATGATAGCTAAACCATTGGTTGATAATATCTACAAGTTTCGTTTTTGTGTATCCATTTACTTCCTCTGCATTTTTTTGGGATCTCCAATTATTGGCAATCAAGAAATATTTCCCAGTATCAGAACTATCGATTAGTTGACCTAGAGCCATGACGACAGTATCATCCTTAAAGTACCCCGCCTCTCTATATTTATTTAATTTATTAATGATTAGATTTGTTGCAACAGTGCATTTCGGTACTATACTAGAAACAGTTGCTTTACTAGGGAGTAGGCCTGGCAACAATATGGTTTGATATGGTCCATCCCCTTTTAGGAATTTTTGTGTTTTGAATATATCTATTGCACGGATTGGGATAGATTTATATTTATCCAGTGAATCGGCCATTATACTCTATATAAATAATCATTTAATGTTAAGTTTGGATTTTCAAATCCATTGGTTACGAGCCTGAACAATGCTTTCTTACAAGTTCGACTAAAGTCGATATCATATGCTTCGTTTGGGGTAGAAAGTGTATCCCCAATATCGTCGAGCAGGTACACTTCGATAATGTGATGATAGTTTTGGTAATCAGGTGGTAAATCAGAATAGTGAATAAATTCTAATTTATACATATTTGGGGAAATGAACTCTCCTTGTGTACCGTAGTGTATGATTAACTCCATAATTTCTTGGAAAAGATCTTCTTTGGTTTTTGGGTCAAGCAGGATATTATCGTTAATATTTTCTCTAATTATTTCTTCGGTTGATTTTTGCATATGTTTCAGACTTTCAGGTAACAGTGTTCCACTTTTAGGAGTGGTTTTAATTAGTAAGTCTCGAATATTATCAGATGCTTCGACAGGACTATATCCGCGACTAATATAGTTATAAACTAGTTTATTAGTCTCTATTATGAGGTTTTGCAAGACAACTTGCATAATCTCTAAAATAATAGATTCATTCATACTGATCAGAAACCCTCTAGTAGTAATGTTTAGTAAATCAGGAATGGATTTATTGGCAAGATCTAGGAAATTACTAAAACTGGAAAGTGTACTTTTGATCAAATTTGTTTTCTTTTCTAGTGCGAGGGTTTGTTCGAAATCAAACATTCCATTATTATTGATTACCATACTGTCTGGAATATTAATCTCTACTGATAATGTGTTTTCTGTGTAGTCCCCAGATTCTTGTGCGATTTGAATAGCCCCGAGTGTTGGTACTGTAAAAAGTGAATACTGAGCAAATAGTGTTCTTGCTTCAACAAAACGAAAAAGATAGATGTTTCTAGAAAGCTCTAAAAACTTTTCAAATGTATTTGTTTTCGTTGTTTGTATTTCAATCCCTAAATTATGGAGAAAGTTTTGTGTAAAAAAATTATATTCAGAGAGTATTTCTAGTTGCTTTGCAGTAAGAGATGAAGTTAATATAATTTCTGAATAGCTTTCAGGGATCAGTATATATGGATAATCAAAGACTTCTAAAGGAAGATTCCCTGCAATTTTTTGCTCAAGTATAGTTAATGTTTCTACATCCTTTTTGTATGTCTGTGTTTGAGCTTGTGGTGTTTGCATCATAGTCCATAATTTAACCTTTTTTATCTTTATTTCCTCCGGTTGCTGTTTTGACCAGTTTTTGTGCCCCTCCAAATAGTGTGCTAAAACCACCTGCTGCATTTTGTCCAACTTGGCTTGCTATTTGTGAGCTACTCTGGACATTTAGGAGATTGTTCATAATACCAGGTATTGAGGGAGATGCTAGAAATAATATATAAATAATTAAGGTTCTAGTAATTGACCCACTTGCAGATATTGCTACATCAGGGTCGTACCCCAGTAGTGGAGGTGTGAAATCAAATTGTCCTACTGATGAAAATGCAGTATTATCAAAATCTGCACTTCTTCCAATAATTACCATAATTAAAAATAATATATATACAGCTACAAAGCTAAGACTAGCTGAAGCGAGAGGTTTGAGTGCGTTGATGATAGAAGATTTTGTTTTGGATGGGATTGCTACGAGTAAAAATAACCAAGGTAGATAAATAGGAGACAATGCTAATAATACATAGTTTTTTAGAAGTGCTAGAAATAGACGAAACCCAGCCATTAGAGCAGTGAGACCTAATATCATATTAATTAAATTACTTCCCGTATTTGATCCTGCCACCATATTCATAGCCTCTTCTGCTGGTTGCATTAGCTTACCTATATAGCTCATTACTCCTCCCTCTGGCATAGTGGGTAATAAGTTGTTAATACAGGGTTCATCGGTATTGGCACAATCGTCCGGAAAAATTTCAGCCTTTGAAGTCCCCCATATCGCCCAGATACTCATATGTGGGTCATCTGGTTGTAGGTAATATACATCATTATTTTTTTGATCTTTAAACTTAAATTTATCGTTTTGGGTAAACTCATAACCTGGAGAACCTTCAGCATTGATAAGTACCCCCTGTGCTACATTGGCACCTATATATATTAAGTCTACAAAAAATCCCGCGATTGGATAACTTAGTGTAACTAGTACCAGAGAAAGAATTAATGAAGGTATTGCATTGATAAGGCTAACTGTAGCAGTACCTCCAAGATTTTGCCGAAATAGTATGAGGGCAGATAGGAAAATAATAATTACAACATAAAACATATAAACCATATTTCTCGACCATTGCCACATTCCCAACATCGGCATTAATAGGTTGTACCCTAGACCAGGAAAGTAAAAACTGTTACTAGCACTGCTTGTTTGTGCATACACAGCCAATAGTTCTTTGTTTTGTATACGATTCACTTGATCATACGCCCATATTACCGCACTATTGGGAGGATTGGTATACATAGTGTCCATCATTTGTGCCGTAGTAGCTAGAGCAGATTTACTGTTAGGACCCGGTTGGAATAAGTGTACCTCTTGTGCACTACTAGGTTCACAAGGTGCAGATCCGATAATACAGTTCCCAGTATCTATAAGGGCTGGACCAAATCCCAAATCCTTTGCTTTTGACTGGAGTTGTCCAGCAAAAAGGAATATCCCAGAAGAAAAGAGAAACAAGAGTAATAATAGAAGTTTTTTATATTTACGGAGAACAAAATTAAGACTTCCCATTAGAGAGATATTAAATTTAATTAATATCAGTATAGAAATAGTGGATTAATAATGCAACTTAGATTTTAAGTTTCCTGTGCGAGTTTTCTCCTTATCCTAGAATAGGTGGCGATATCTTCTTCCATAATTCTTGTCATCTCCGTGAGTTGTCTTGGAGTCATGCGTTTTTTGATATTGGATAAAAACATTTTAGTAAAAAAAGACATCTTCTCATCAACTTTCGTTTTTATCTCGGGATATTTTATATACATATCTATAAAGGCTTCTATTAATCCTGTTCCTAATCCCTTATCAGTTTTTTTGATTTCAGCCAATCTTTGATACTCTTCTTCCATACCATCTCTCTCTAAATAGAGGTTGGTTTCAGTTTCTAGGTATAAAAGAAATGTTTCAAAAAAGTCCTCTTGTATGGTTTGAATTAGATATTTAGGATAACCTAACTCATCTTGAAAAAACTGTATTAACTTGGGACTAGCAAAAAGCATATTTAAATTTATAACAATTATGGTGCAGCCATTTTCTTTCCTGTATCGGCAGTGATTTTAAGTAGCTCTGCGAGATAGTTGTCGGGGTTATCCACCGAAGTAACAAGTGCTCCCTTTAAGACATCTTCTGCTACTTTTAAGAGTTGGTAGAGTCTATCTGCTTCAGGGCCGAGACTGAATTTAGGATCAAAAAATGCTTTTTCAAATGCAGGTTCTAGCTCTTTTAGTTTGTTGGTTGCTTGTATTCCTGATGTTTTTCTTTTCCCCCATAGTTCACCTATGCGTGTTAGCCAGTTGCCTATCAGGAAGTAATTCGCAAGTAGAAGACCAAGAGCTACTGGGTTTATAAACAGTCCAGCAAGTGCAGGAGGAAAGGCGAGTAAGGCTGCCAGAGTCAGTCCTGTATGTATCCATCTAAAAAACATGGTTGCCTTGGCTATTCCTAACCACTTTTCTTTATTGGCTGAGGATTTCTGGGTATAGTCCTCTGCTTGTGCCATTAGTTGTCTAAGGTAAAAGTATTCTGCTGATACAACATCTTTTGTCTCGATGACATCCTCCACTGCATTTATAAGTTTAGGCTTTATGTTTGCCAAGGTAAAAGCATCTGGATCTGCAGTACCTAGACCAACATCATTTTGGACAAAGTCTCCAAACTCCAGATTCATTTCGTCTTTAGTTAGTCCGTCTCTTGCCTTAATGATTTGAGGAGTCTGATATCCAGGCAGGCGAATAGCTATGTCTTTTCCTCTCTTTCTGTAACTAGTTAGTTCATTAAGTGCTATTTCTCCGGCTACTGACATACCTCCTCCTGGGGTAGGATGAAGCTCTCGAGGAATGTCAGCGAGGTTTTTCAATTTTATGATTAATCCATGCTTTTGAAATTCATCTATAAATTTTTGTTGATAGGTAAGTATATATGCATCCTTTTGAGCAGTGGTTAGTCCTATATATTTAGAAGCTCCATATATCTTATCATATGATTGTTCTATCACATCCGGAGTGATTGTATTCCATTGGTCTATAAAGCTTTGTACTTTAAAATTCTTCTCTTCTTCGCTACCTATGCCATATCCTTCTATTATTTCGAAATATATCTCACTTGTAGCTAAACCTGTAGAAAAACTTGTTGAATTAAAATCCTTTAAACGGACTACTTGCTCTTCCCCACATATCCCTAATGCCATAGCTTCGTAAGTTTTCCCGTAGTAGAAACAGCGAACATATTCTTTTAGGTCCGCTCTACTAAATGTTTTATTTTTGCCTCCGAATTCGAGTGTTACCTCACTTTTCGTTTTGTTCCAGTTTTCTACAGAATCAGTTGCACCGGTGATTCCTGTCCCGAGATTATCGATTTTTTCTATGGCTTTGATAACATCTTCCATAGAGTAGATACGCATCTTGTCTATATCTGTAACACCGCTACTTACTTGGTTGTAATAGGAGTCTAGTTGAAGTTCCATAATAAACTTACTTATATCATCGAACCTTTTTCCCTGTGCTATATAGTCTGCCATACCGGCGGGATCTCTTGAGACTGCTTCTCCTCCAAATCTCATCATTTTGGTTCTTTCTGCAGTTGTTTCGGTAATTACACCCAGTGGGAGGGGGTGTGTATATGCATTGAAAGTAGTCCTAGTACCGGTTGAGTCAATCATAACCTGGTTCTCATTTTGAGCTTCCATCAGTAAGTGTAGGTCAAGACCGCTGTACCCTCTTTGTACTAGGTCCTCGTAGAGATCATATCCAAGCTCTATTCCCCCACTACGACTCCCCGTAAGAAGTCCAGCTCTGTTTGTCGGAGCGTAAAGATGGCGAGATAAGTATCTGTTTCTACGCTCTGTTAGACCCTTATGGGCTATGGTCATTTTTCCTCCCTCAAAGTGTGCAATACCCACTCTGTCATAAAACATATTGTAGATTTGCATAGCATCGCTATAATGTTTGGTTTTTTGTAGTCGTTCGGAGATTAGCTCTACCATTAAACTATGCATATCTTGTATATCCATAGTAAGTTGGGATTCTCCTGTCCTTTGTCTAAAATGTGAGTTAGTGATAGACTCGTTCACTAAATTAATCCCAAAAATTCTTTTGAATAGGTTTTGAAATCTTTTAACCCAAGTAGGATTTTCTCCTAGACCAAAAGGCAAGCTGTTCCACGGTTTTACAGGCACAAGTGATGCATTATAACCAGTGAGCAAAGTGCGTTTTCCTGTTGTTGGATCAGTTCCCCATTTAGCTAACCAGCCTTTTTCGGCTACATCTTTTACTTTGAGTCCTAAACCTTCTAAAATATAGTTTATTCCACCAGGCCAGGCGGCAGAGTATGGATGGCCTATTCTTCCTTCTTTTTTGTGGAGTCCTATAACTTGATCATAGAAGGCACGACTTGCAAATTTGAAAAGGTCGTTTTCTACTGCTCTGTCTTGTACACTTTTTATATCTGTAGTATTTTCTAATCCTTGTGCAACTACTGATGAATATATCGTAAAAACCGATGTAATAAGCGCTTCTACTTCTTCTAAAGTTTTTCCTTGTAGTTCTCCTTTACTAAATTGATCAAGAACATGGTTGTATTTGAATGATCCATTTACATAACGAGATGCTAGTTGTAGGTATTTACTTTCGTTAGTACCAGAAGTTTGTGCAATATCAACTTTTGGTTGAAATTTCCCGGACAGGTCTATTCCGTCATGTACGACCATATCAAATATAAAAGATAAGGTATTGGTTGTGTTAAATTCTTCAAACTGCATAATTCTTCGTGCCCATTTATCCATAAGTTCTTGTCTTTCCTCCTCACTATAGTTTTCTGGGATAGCCTGGTTAATAATCCTTAGCATATTTATCGCTTCTATATTATGGATGTTAAATCTATCAATGGAGCTGTTAGATTCTGTGTTACCTAGTGTTGTTTCTCTCCAAATAGAAAATGTTTCCTTTGTACCTATTCCGATTGCGTCAAGTGTTAGTTTCCCACCGGTAGATACCATTTTGTCGCTGATTTCTGCAGAGAGTTCCTCTACTTGTAGGTATTTCCTCCCATCGTCATTTTCTACTGCCATTAACTCTTTAATTTTTTTAGAGTGGTATTTAGATAAAGATTGGATTTTAGTTGCTATAGATTTATCTTTTATATCACCTATATCTGCAAACAATTCTCCATTTTGGGTTTTGAGAGATGTTATAATTCTCTCAAATAACTGGGTCTGGTCATCAGGAGTTAAATTTTGTCGTTCTTTGGTTAAGAGGTTTAAAATCTTTTGAGCAGTAAATATGGTTTCTCTTTCGATGTGGACTTTTCTAGTATCATCGAATTCAAGGTGAACGATTTCGTGGTGAGCGATAGATTTCAGAGATGGAATTTTTCTGGTAGAAATATTGCTATTATTGGTTCCTTTTAGTGCTATTCCCTCACTTTCTCTATCAAAAGTACCATCATCACATATTAGGTAAACATTACCCAGTTTGTAAGCTGCGCCAATTTCGTTCCCGCTAGACTGGGTTAGGTTTTTGAAATCCTCTCTGTTTTTAAAATATAATACATAGTAACCGCTTTCTTGATCTGGCGAAATATCGATTTCTCCAGTCATCTCTATTTGGATATCTACACTCTCCCCTTTTTTACTTCTACTCTCAACTACTTTTTGTTTTATTTCGTCTATCAAGTGTATTTTCAGAGCTTCATCTGCTTCCTTGTCTTTGTTTTGTTCACTTATAAATTCAATAATTTTCTGTGCTTTTTCTGCAGGAGACTCTATGAGACTGAGAGTACCTCTAAAACTTTCTAGTTTTTGTGATAGCTCTATATCTTGTTCTAGTCCACGGAGGCGGATCTCTTGTTGTTTAAGTGCTTGTTGATTGCATTCTATTACTATCCTTTTATAGGCTTCTCTTGTAATTTCTGCATTTTCGTAATTTTTTATAATATTGGGATTTAGTATTTTACTTTCACTTCTTGTTGTATCCTCTGTATCAGAGTCGGCTTTTTCTAGTCTTTGTTTTGCTTGTTCTGTTAGTAAATTAAACTGTGCAAATATAAAATCAATATGATCTTCTGTAATTTGACTAGGATCCACACTAGAGAGCATTAGGTCTATAAGTGGAGTAGCCATAGCTAATCTTTGTTTGACTGCCGAAAACTCATCGGACTCTATCCTCTCCGCCATGGTATGTAGTTCTCTTCGTATGATTTCTGTGAGTAAAAGGTTGTTCTCATCTTTTCCTTCGTCTTCGTTGGTTTCGTTTTTTTCTGTATCCTCGCCTTCTCTGGATAAGATTGTAAAGAGGTCTTCCTGGATATCCTCTGTCGTAATAGCTTCTCTCTCAAGTGCATATATAATCAATTCAAGCCTAGTATCTTCGCTTATCTGTTTTAATTTTTCTTCACTAATTTCTCCGTTGGAGAGTTGGTTAAGTTTAGTTTTCAAACCTTCAATACCTGCTTCTTTCTTCTCTTGAGAGATAGTCATATCTTTAACTGCCAGTTTTTCAACAATTGTTCCAAGATTTTCTTCAAACTTTTCTTCATCAACTTGACCGTCCTGTGCTTGAGAAAGTCGATCAGCAGTTTTAACAATAGTTTTAGCAAGTAGTACTACAGGTGCTGTTTCTGTGCCGCTAGATTCGACTTCTGCCCTTTTTTGTCTGATTTCTTTTAGTTTTGAATCTGGAATAGCTTTTCCTTGTGCTAGTTCTGTAGTAATTTCTGTATATAGAAGGTTTAGCTTTATCGAAGCTATGGAAGCTTGTGTTTTTATTTCGGGTTTTGTATTTGATTGCGATATGGTATCAAGTGCTTTTATCTGTTTTTGTAGAGATTTACTCTCTTTCTCTGCCTGAGGATTTTGAGATATTTCTTCTGTGATCTTAGGATTTTCTTTTACAACAGGGGTTTTTGCTACTGTTTCTTCTATTTTTTCTCCTTCTGCTGTCCCCTCTCCTGTTTGCGGTTCGGTCTCTTCTCTACTAGCTATTTTACTCAGAATATCGAAAAGTTTTGCCATTTATATAGAGTAATTGTTTAATTTTATCACACCTAGTCACTTTTAATATTGTGTTATGTTGATGCTA
>CAYQRB010000011.1:0-27751 GCA_964420145.1 uncultured Candidatus Saccharibacteria bacterium | reverse complement strand
CCTTCCATTGCCCCTTGCATCAGTCGTCCGCCTTTCTTATACAAATCTCGAGGCAAAAGATATACATTGTAGTCGGTGGGTACAAACAATCTCTCCTCGCCGGCAATCTGGCTACTGATAAGATATGGCTTGAGTTCTGGAAAATTGCCTTTGGCAGAATACTCTATAAATTTTTCATAGTTTTGTGTGGCGAGATCCCCTTTGGAGAGAGTAGACACGAGAAAAATCACTTCATTGTCCATGGACAAAATACGATTCATCATATCTGCCATCATATAGGTTTTGCCACTTCCTGTTGGCGATTTAAAAGTTAGCTCATCTTGCGTATCGGTTTTTTCAACAAGGGAAGTAACGGCAGTATTTTGTAAGTCGATAATTTCTTGTCTCATACTTATTTTTTCAAAAGAGATACTATGAGCCCTGTCATCTGCTCTTTATTCTTTGGATTACTTTCTGCGATGAGAAGGGTAAGTGCTGTCAAGGCTTCTGGTGTAATTTTATTACGATTGAGGAGTTTTGTTTTATTTAAAAACCACACAAACGCAAACGCTCCCGAGCGTTTGTTGCCATCGGTAAACGGATGATTCTTGACCATAAAATAGAGTAAGTGTGAGGCCTTTTCTTCTAGTGTCGGATAGACATCTTTACCACCAAAACTTTGCATTACGCTACCCACTATTCCTTCGATATTTCCCTTGTGTTTTTCTTCGGCAAACATCTCTGTCGCCTCGCCTTTTTTGATAAGAGTAGTTCGCAGGTCTCCAATGGCTCTGGTTAATTCTTCACCAGATAGTTTTATTGATTTTTTTGTTGTGCCAATTGCTTTTAGACTCTCCTTGTCATAAGCATCGAGAGCAGTCCAAGTACTGGAAAACTCTTTAACCAATTCCAAGACGAGTTTAGGGTCTATGTTACCCTGTTCTGGCAAGAGATTTTGAATAGTAGTAATAGTTTCAAGAAATTCTGCATAGTTTTTCTGAATTTTTTTGCGATCTAACACATAGCCTTTGGTGATATATTCCCGTAGGGTTTTGGTTGCCCATTTACGGAACTCGGTGGCAGTCTTGCTATTGACTCGATAGCCTACAGAGATGATGGTGTCAAGATTATAATGATTGACCTCACGCTCTACCGTACGGTTTCCCTCCACTTGAACTATCCGGAAATTCCGGATAGTTGCGATTTCTTCTAATTCTTCAGTCTTATAGATATTTTTAAGGTGTTCATTCACAGTACGAACATTCACCCCAAAAACTTCAGCAATTTGCGCCTGTGTCGCCCAGATAGTGTCGTGCGTAAAATCTCCCCGAAACTCAATGGCTCCAGATTTTGCCTGATAGATGACGAGATTTTTTGTTGGACTTAGCTTTTTCATACTTATTTTTCCAGCTTCTTTTGCGTGCCTTCAAAGTTTTCACAGACCCATTGTATTTTTTCTTTCACGCTCATTTTTTCCTTGCCATAGAGCGTCTCGTCTATCACATCAAACGGTGTTTTGCCTTCTGTCGCTTCAAAGTTCGCCACAGTGGCAATATCATAGACGGCGAGGTTGTCGCCAAGTGGCTGATTTTTCTCATTCCACTTAAAATCTGCTGTGCCGTCATAACACTCACCCGTCATCACTCGTTTGAGGCGTTTGCTGGTTACATCATGCACAATGCCGTTTGGTGTAGTGTCGGTGATTTCATTGGCAGTAGCGAGGATAAACTGCCGTTTCCCGCCGTCTTGCTTATTGAGCTCCAGCACCGCTTGCCCGGTTGTGCCGGAGCCTGCGAAGAAGTCGAGGATGGTTGCGTTTTTATATCCCATTCCCATTTCGATAAGTCGTTTTACTAAAGCTGGTGGTTTGGGATATGCAAAAATATCAATACCAAAGATATCTTTTACTTCTTTTGCACCTATACCAGCAGGGATATCATCTATCCAAGTTGTAAATACCTTAGAACTGTTCCTATCTTCATAAACTTTTTCGTAAGGTATCCACTCATTATTTTTCTTAATCCATTCAACATTGTTTTCTTTTATTTCTTCTGTCATTCTCGCCAACGCCCATCGCCAACACCCATCGCCAACACCCGGAACTTCTGGAAAATAATCATTACCATCTGGGTCTTTTATTGCATAGTAAAGGTTAGGACGGTCTTGTCTTTTGCTATTAGAACCCCATTTTCGCAACAATTGTAATTTGTAATTTTTATTTTTTTCTTTGTCATAATTTATAAAACCACCTAATTCTTTTTCTTGTCGTTCAGCTATAAAATCTTCTTTGCCATAAACTAAAACAAATTCATGCACCTCTGCATAATTTTTACTATCTTGTCTGCCACCTCTTCCTTTCCAAATAAAATTCGCCACAAACCCACTCTCCCCAAACACCTCATCAAACAAACCCTTCACATACGCCTGATTTTTATCATCAATACTGCAAAAGATCACTCCGTTGTCGGAGAGGAGCTGGCGCGCCAGCACCAGGCGAGGATAAAGCATCGAGAGCAGGTTATCGCGAGTGATAGCGTTGTCGTAGTTGGTCTTGGCAAACTCACCCATCGAGTCTTTACCATAGGGAGGATCAATATAGATGACATCAATTTTTCCTCTGTATTCTATAAGTAGGTTTAAAAGCGCGTCATAGTTATCACCGATGATGAGTTTGTGTGTGAGAGCGTTTTTGTCGGTTGCAAAACTTAACTTTTCATTTTTCTTGAAATACTTGATGGTATCGGTCATTTTCTCAAGTCGCTTGTCAAAATGAAAGCCGGTGCGCTTGTAGGTAGTACCTAGCTCGGCGATCATAATTGCCTCGTTCACCGACTCGGCATTGTTGATAAGTTTCTTGAGGAGATCAGCATTGCTTTGCTCGATGATCTTATCGGCGATGCGTTTGTCGAGTTCTAGTATGAGGTCGGCTTGTACTTGTTGGAGAGTGTGAGTTGAGAGATTTTTCATATTTTTATTTTATTAAATCATCAATACCGCTTCTCAAGACATTTTCAATTCTGGCGGAGAGAGTGAGATTCGAACTCACGGTCCCGCTCTCAAATTACCAGGTTATTTTTGATATTCTGAGAGCGAGACGCTGGTTTTCAAGACCAGTCCATTAGACCACTCTGGCATCTCTCCATATAACCAAATTATATAGATTTCCCCGTTCCTTTCTAAAAAAGATTATCTTGATTATATCAGTAATTTCAATATAATAGCATATGATAGAAGATATATGCGATTAAAATGTATAATATCAAAAGGCGCTTATCAAACTTACAAACCAAATATGCAAAGACTTAAATCCTCTCCTTTATTAAAAATTACTGGTGGAATTTTGCTATGTATTATCGGAATAATTGGACTGCTCGTTCCGATTATGCCGACAGGGCTTTTTATATTTTTAGGATTATCTTTGATATTCCCTGAAAAAACCGAATTGATCAAAAATAAAGTTACAGACAAAGTTAAAAACTTACATAAAAAAATTAGAAATATTTCTAAACGATCTTAGTAAGATAGTAGAAATTTCTTAAACTTGAGAATTTTCAATAAAAAGTGCTAAAGTGAGCCATGTATAATAATAGTCCCAAACAAAAAAAAGTATTGGTTATTACCTTGGGTTTTTATTTTTGTTTTCTGTTTACCTCTCTTTTTATTTATTATCTATATGGTAGGCAAAACACTATAGAGACAGCCTCAATACAAACCCAAATCGATAGTACTTTTCCTACTAGACATATAGAGCCGACAGACTCCGTACTTGGAGCTTTTAACTCTGTAACACTCACTCCAACACCCCAGAACAATATAAAAGTAAAACCAACCGAACAAAAGGAAAAACCTCAAACACAAAAAGTACCAAACCCGGTTTCTATCTCAAAACAAGAAGTATATAACCTGATAAACTCCTATCGGCAATCACAAAACTTACCGGAGGTTATAGTTGATCCTAGACTAGAAAATAGCTCCTTGAACAAAGCAATAGATATGGTTAATAACAACTATTTTGAGCATAGGAATCCTTGGAGTTTTATCAACGAAGCCGGATATGATTTTAATTATGCAGCAGAAAATTTAGCCATAAACTATTATTCCAGTTCTAGTCTAATAAGAGGCTGGCAAAACAGCCCTAGTCACAACAGTACACTACTAGACGAGAGAAACAAACATATGGGCTTCTCTTATATTTGTGATGTTACAATCACTCAATACACGGATACTTGTGTTGCTGTGATACATTTTGCGCGTGCCAAAGAGTAGGGCGCTATAATTCTTTTTTATAAAAATATCTATGAAGGGAAAAGAAAGAGATCTTGCCAAGAGCATTGTCTGGGATTTAAGTAAATTATATAAAGATATTGCAGACCCTAATATTAACAAAGATAAACAAAAAATACGCACAGATGCAAAGACACTCGAGAAACAGTATCGAGGAAAAATTAAAAATGGAAAGATACTACCCAGTGATTTAGCTATAGCTATCAAACAATACGAATCTATTTTAACCAGGCTTGCTGTTTACACTACATTTGCCGGCCTACTACAGGCAAAAGATACCACTTCAGATAAAATCAATCACTTTTACCAACATAGTGAGGAATTCTCAAATGAAATTAGTAACCTGCTCATATTTTTGGAATTAGAAATTCTAGAAATACCTGAACCTATGCTTGATAAGTATTTAACAAATAAAGAATTAGCCCAATATCAACAATTCCTAAAAAGGACTATAAGGTTTAGAGAACACACTCTTCCCGAAGAACACGAGGTATTGATTAATAAAAAAACACAAACAGGATCTTCTGCTTTTATACGACTTTATGACCAAATAAGTACAGATTTAGTTTTTCCTCTAAAAATCGGAACAACCACACATAATTATAATTATTCTGAAATTACAAATATATTATCTTCTCACAAAGATCGCTCTATTAGAGAAAAAGCGTCTAAATCTATTACCAAAGTATATACACAAAATTCCAGAACTTTTTCTTTTATCATAAATACACTACTACTGGATAAGAAGGTCTCCGATGAGATTAGAAAATATCACTACCCACAAGAAAGAACTTTTTTAGGAGATGAGATAGAACAACAAATAGTAACGGCAATGACAAACACAATAGAGAAAAACTATAAAATATGCCACAAATACTATAATACCAAAAGCAAAATACTTAATACTAAACTTTACGAATGGGATCGTTATTCAGAAATATATCCTAATTTAGGAGAACCTCATTTTACTTACGAACAAGCGAAGGCTCTGATTTTAGAAGCGTTTAGAGAGTTTTCACCGTTGTTTGCAGATATTGCAGAAAAGTTTTTTGATAATAATTGGATAGACGCAGAAATATCCAAAGGGAAAAGGTCGGGTGCATTTTGTGCGTATTGTGTTCCTTCTCGAAACCCCTATATTCTTACCAACTATATGGGGAAAGCAAACGATGTCCGTACACTGGCTCACGAATTAGGACATGGTATTCATGCATATTTAAGTAGTAAACAAAGTCTCCTAAACTACTATCCAGTAACACCACTAGCAGAAATCTCAAGTATTTTTTGTGAAAATTTAGTATTTAGAAAAATCTATGATCAGACAAAAGATATAAAACAAAAAACAAATCTTTTGGGTGGAAGACTTCAAGAAATCTTTGCTACAATTTTTCGCCAAAACGCTTTTTATTTATTTGAATCTGATATTCATAAAAAGCGAAGAGACACAGGAGAACTAAGCGTTACTGAGCTTAACAAACTATTTCAAACACGGGTACAAACAATGTTTGGATCTGCCCTTAAGTTAACAGAAGGACACCAATACTGGTGGATTCCTATTTCACATTTCTATCATTATAATTTCTATGTTTTCTCCTATGCTTTTGGACAATCACTAAGTAATGCTCTCTATAGTGCCTATCTAAATGATGGAGAGAAGTTTGTCTCGAATTATATAAAGGTCTTAGGAATGGGTAGTTCAAAAGAGCTTATAGAGTTAACAAAAATACTTGGAGTTGAAATCAACAAGACAGCTTTCTGGGAAGAAGGCCTCAAACCTATTTCAGAACTTGTTGATGAATTTGAGAGACTAGGGTATTCTTTTCTAGATAATTAATAGATTATTATGGATAAATTACCTTTTTTAGGGAAATTACGACGGCCAGATCCAAAAGACGAAACTTTATCAGGTGAAGAATTTGCAAAACGCTATCACCATGTTCTTAACGAATTTGCCTTAGGATATCCTATTACTAGAAATGAGAAACAAACGGATAGGATGCGTGGAATTCCTGCAAGAGAACAATTTAATAGGGAAACAAAAGAAAAAGATATTGTTCCTCTAGTTGATCCCGAAGAGGTGGTATATGACATATCCTCTAAAACATTGCGAGAACTTATAGAAAAGGCAAGAACAAACTCACCACTTTCGGAATTTATTACTAAGACAATGAAAACCCCATCCAATCATATATTTGATATGATAGGAGTCTGTGAGGTTATTCATCTAGCACCCCTAACTCCGTCTTCTGAGGAACAGCGATTTATTAGACACACCGTACACAGTGCAAATCCAAATGGGGGGGGGATTGTATACATCCCAAATAAAAATCTGGAATTACTAGGAGCAACGGTGGGAGGAGAAGTCGAAGGTAATCTATCTCCAGAAGAATGGTTAATACAATTATCAGAAACTCCTATGCCCGGTTTTGCTCAGCCAATTTATCAAGAAAATCCCGAACATCCACGCAGATTGGTTAGTGATACCATATATTCTCCTGATCCACAAGCAGATATTATCCCTGAAGATTATAATGGGACACTCTTCTTAATACTTAAAAATACATAAATAAAATAAGGGAAGTCATTATCATACGGTAATTAAAAGCCCATTCCCTTGAACTTTCGTTTCTTTACACCTATAATCGAATTGATATTATTCCTGTTATATGAAAATTATTACAGATACGGTTTTGGTTGATAAGTTCTTTGATCACAAAATCGATCAAATTTATCCAACAGAAAAAGAATTAAGAGAAAAACTCTTATCGGGAAAACGCTTAAAATTCTATATAGGCGCAGACGCGACTGGCCCACGGTTACACATAGGTCATCTAATCCCAATATTAAAAATGAAACAACTCCAAGAACTCGGTCATGAGATCATCTTTCTTGTTGGAGATTTTACCGCAAGACTAGGTGATCCAACAGATAAAAGTGAAGTACGGAGAATTCTATCTACCGAAGAGGTGAATTCAAATGCAAGTAAATTTAAAACACAAATCGCCAGATATATAAACTTTGATTCAGGAGAAAATCCTGCACAAATAGCTTTTAACTCCAAATGGAACAACAACCTAACACTATCTGATGTTATCAAACTAGCCTCAAACACCACAGTACAACAAATGATCGAAAGGGATATGTTCCAGAAACGACTTGATATGAATAAACCAATTTTCCTGCATGAATTTTTATACCCACTGATACAAGGATATGACTCTGTTTTTATGGAAGTAGATGGGGAATTTGGGGGACGAGACCAGACTTTTAATATGCTAATGGGTAGAACTTTACTTAAAAACTATAAAAATATAGATAAATTTGTTATTACAACTCACTTCTTACTATCAAGTGATGGTCAAAACAAAATGAGTAAAAGTATTGGTAACTGTATTTTTATAGATGATAGTCCTATGGATAAGTTTGGGAAAGTGATGAGTATCCCAGATCATCTAATAGGACACTATTATCGACTTGCTACAGAAGAGTTGATTGCAGATATAGAGCAAATAGAGACAAATTTAGAGCAAGGTGTAGATCCAATGAGTATCAAAAAACAACTTGCTTACCAGATAACCCTAATCCATGACGGAGAAGAGGAAGCAAAAAAGGCCCTAGAGTTTTTTGAGAAAACTATCCAAAATAACGAAGCACCTCAAAGTGCCCCAACATTTTCAAGAGCAAAATTTGATAAAGTAGAATTAACACTAAAAGAGATAGTTACCTCTACAAGTAATATCAGTAATGCCGAAGCAAAACGACTTATACGAGCAGGAGCTATTGAAATCAATGGAGCTATTGAAACTGATTTAAGTA
Organism: uncultured Candidatus Saccharibacteria bacterium; assembly: GCA_964420145.1. Classification (GTDB taxonomy): domain Bacteria; phylum Patescibacteriota; class Dojkabacteria; order B142; family OLB20; genus JAJTYI01. Next base: position 19,672 of record CAYQRB010000011.1, on the reverse strand, counting down.
AAAATTTCAAAACTACTTCTCTTGATTTTTTACGAATAGGGAAGAAAAACTGGATTAACTTTATTGATTAATAAACTTATAATATGACTAAAGTAAAAAATATACTTCGTGCTTTTTATAAAAAAAATTTTATATTATTAAAATGGTTTTTTGTAATACTGGTAATACTTGGAATAGTCATAGTGCCAGTATTGTCGGCACTACTTAGTCTATAGATTTAATGCGACTTATAGATAGTATTCTAAAGTTACCCGGAGTAGGCTACAAATATACCAACCTACTTAATAATCTCTCAATAGAGACTATCGGAGATTTGTTATATCATTTTCCTAATTATTATAAAGATAGCTCTAATATAGGGAGTCTACAGACTTTAAGTAGAGAACAAAAAAAAACTGTTACAGCGACCTTAACCTCCATCAAAAATATCCGCCTACGAAATGGAAAATTTATACAAAATGGAATAATTTCAGATGGAGAAACAGATATAGAAGTAGTCTGGTTTAACCAATATTTTCTAATAAAAACATTAAAGCCTCCGATAAATCTTATATTATCAGGTAAATTAAGTCCCAAAAAAATAAAACCTCAGCTAGTTTCTCCTGATTTTGAAATTATTAATGATGAGTCAAAAAACCAACTACATATGGGCAGGATTGTTCCAGTTTATAGCCTTAGTAGTGGGATTTTTCAAAAATGGCTTAGAGCCAGAATATATCATCTGATAGAAAATATAGATTTAATAGAAGACTTGAACGATCAATTACCATCTGAAATTAGAAAAAAATATAGCCTAATAGAGCTCCATGATGCATTAGAAAAAATTCATTTTCCAAAAGAACTCAAAGATATAGAGGAAGCAAGAGAAAGACTTGGATTCGATGAACTTTTAAATATACAAAAACAGCTTATTTTACAAAAGTTAGAAAAAACACAAAAAAGGGCTGTTGCTATCAAGATAGATCCCTCATCTATCTTCAAAATTACAAAAAAACTTCCCTTTGAATTAACTCCGAGCCAAAAGACTGCTATAGAAGAAATACATAAAGACATCTCTAAACCTCACCCTATGAAAAGACTACTACAAGGAGATGTAGGTAGTGGGAAAACAATAACCTCTCTACTCGCAGTCTTACCGGCTCTTGAGCAGGGGTTACAAGTTGTGATACTAGCACCTACTACGATATTAGCAAAACAACACTTTGAAACTATTACAAAACTCTTGAACGAAAAGTATAAAACAGCCTTGGTAACAGCACAAACTGCTAAAAAAATATCAGGAAATTACCAACTTTTAATAGGTACCCACGCAATCCTAGCTAACAAATCTCGCCTTATCAAAAACCTAGGCTTTATCGTAATTGATGAACAACATCGCTTTGGAGTAGAGCAGAGACGGGAGTTGTTAAGTCTAGAGTTTAATGGCTTGACTCCGCATTTTCTTCAACTCACAGCAACTCCGATCCCTAGATCCATAGCTTTAACCCTGTTTGGTGATTACGATGTAAGCAAAATAATACCTCCTAAGGAGAGAAAATATATTACTACTTATTTAGTTCCCGAGAGTAAAAGGGCAGATTCACAAAAATGGATCAAGAAATTACTAGATGAAGGAGGACAAGCTTTCTGGGTATTACCTATGATTGAGGAATCAGAGCAAGTCAGTGGGAAATCATTAGAGGAGTTTTTCCCTGTTCTACAAAGAGATTTTATAGACTATAAAACCGCACAAATTCACGGAAAAGTAAAACCAGACTTGAAAGAGAAAACCATAGACTCGTTTGCAAAGGGAAATATAAAAATTTTAGTAGCAACAACTGTTATTGAAGTTGGGATTGATATCCCAGGTGCAAATATTATGGTAATAGAGTCTGCACAAAGGTTTGGTCTTGCCCAACTACACCAACTAAGGGGTAGGGTAGGGAGAAACAATCAACAAGCGTGGTGTTTGTTGTATTATAATGAGGAGAGTTCTGAAGTAAAAAATAGACTAGAGTATTTTGCCAAAGAGCATAACGGTATTAAAATTGCCGAATTCGACTTACATAGAAGAGGACCCGGGGAAGTGTATGGAACACTACAATCAGGATTACCTGATCTGAAAATAGCTCGCTTCAGCAACCTAGAACAGCTAAAACAAGTTCGTGAAGTAGCCAAATCTCTTTTTATAAACTAAATAATGAATATATTTCAAGCTATTTGCTTAGGATTAGTACAAGGTATTACAGAATTCTTACCAATCTCAAGCTCGGCACATTTAGTTATATTTCCAGAAGTTCTTGGATGGAAACAACAATCTTTGACATTTGATGTTATAGTACACGCAGGAACTTTATCTGCAATATTGTATTACTATAGATACAGAATCAAAACTCTAGCAATGGGATTGGTTGGGAAATTGTATAAAAGTGAAAAAAGTAATTCTCCTATTTCTAAAAAGGATCAAAAACTAATATTCAATATAGTAATCACAACTATACCTACAGCATTAATTTATATATTGGCAAGAGAGTATATTGAAACTACTTTTGATAGTATAGGTGTTATTAAATACAGCTTATTCATAGGCGGAATTTGTTTAATTTTAAGTGATTTGTATAGTAGAAAATTAGATCACAATCTAGAGATGAATCCTAAAACTGCTTCCTTTATAGGGATAGGGCAGGGGATTAGCCTAATCCGCGGGGTATCTAGATCTGGGTCTATGTTAACAATTGGGTTATTTTCTGGAATAAAACGCAAGGAAATGATTGAATTTCTTTTTTTAGCAAGTATTCCTATTGTATTAGGTGGTCTTGTACTCGAACTAATCCAATATACTACAGATCCTACAAACGAAGGTGTACTGTTACTTACTCTCGGTTTTTTAACTTCTGCAATTAGTGGGTATTTTGCAATCACTTTGTTAAACAAATTTATCGATCATAATATTCTGATATATAGTGGAATATATCGTATCTGCCTTTCTTTGTTACTGATATTTATATGAATTTTCCTATTAAAGTAATCCTAGAAGATATTCGTTCTGCGTTTAATGTCGGGTCGGTCTTTCGTACTTGTGATGCGGCGGGTATCGAAGAACTTATATTAACAGGGATTACTCCATACCCGCCGCATAACCGCATCCCCAAAACCGCGCTTGGTGCAATCGAAACAGTAAAATGGCAACATATTCCTGACAAAGATGATGCACTCAGATACTGTAAACAAAACTCAACACTTATAGCAGTTGAGTTAGTTGATAATGCCGTCAGCTACCTTGATTATGATTTTACAAAACCAGTAACGATAATATTTGGAAATGAAATATCAGGTATTAGTGGAAACACACTAAAGCAATGTGAGACTATAGTGAAAATCCCAATGTTTGGTAGTAAGGAATCTCTAAATGTAGCAAACAGCCACAGTATAATCTGCTACGAAATAGTTAGACAATGGATAAAGAACAACAAAAACTAGAAGTCAGATTCCTAGTAGTTGTTTTTTCTTTGCATCAAACTCCTCTTGAGTCAAAATACCTTTATTTTTAAGATCGTTTAACTCCTCTAGTTTTGTAGCTAACTCACTTTGTGCTGGTGCAGGAGCTGAGGCTACTGGTGCTGGACTTGAGGCTGGAGCTGGTTGACCTTGGACAGATTTACGAACAGCTCGGTTTGTTCTGGCAGTACTTACCATACTAGCCGTAGCTGCAGTTCTCATAATTCTTCTACTTGGCATAATAATATATTTAAAAATAGAAAGATAATTGTAACAATTAAGACGACTACAAAGCAAATTTCGGAATTATCAATAAAAACAAGCTTTCCGTGATATAATCAACCATATCCCATTATCTATTATGAATAACAATAAACTTAGCTATAATATAGCTATACTATTTCTTTTGACTTTTATAATCAGTACTACGATCCTGATTTTGGGATTTTTAATACATTCAACCACCCTTTTTTCAATAGGCTTAATTTTACTGGTGACAATTGTTCCAACATTGATTATATTAAAGGTTAGTCTATTCAACTAATTTTATAATGTCTAGAATTACAGCCGGGGTTGCGAAAGGTGTTCATTTACAAGTACTAGGTGGAGTTACAAGACCGTTAACCGATAGGATCAAAATCTCTCTGTTTGACACACTAAATCCTGTTATAAAAAATGCTAAAGTTCTAGACCTATATTCTGGAAGTGGTGCTTTTGGATTAGAAGCACTTAGTCGTGGAGCCGATAGTGCGGTCTTGGTAGAAAAAGATCAGAAAGCAATAAACCTAATCAAAAAAAATAGTGTCGCAACCAAACTAAACTACAAAACAGAGATAATACTTGCAAAGACAGAGGATTATCTTGCCCGAAACCAGTATAAATTCACTCTGATTTTCCTTGACCCACCGTTTTCACTACCTCGAGAGACTAAACTTTCTTCTCTTAAAAATGCATCCCACTACCTAACAACCGAGGGAATTCTTCTTCTACGCTACCCAAAAACAGAAAAATATCCTGCTTCAGTAAAAATCAAAGATAGAACCTTATCTATAATACTCCAAAAGGACTATGGGGTAAGCAGGGTAAATTTCTATCAATTTAATGTTTCCCTCTAGAAATAATCCAGTTAAACAAAATACTAACCATTTCAGAAGAGAAATTGCTTTAATCAAATAACTATTTATGCTAAAATCAGTAGTCTAATAATTTAAAAGTAGAGTTATGGGTGCATTACCAAAAAGAAAAATTTCAAAACAAAGAAAAAATCAGCGTCGTTCACACCATGCATTGAACGAACCTACACTTGTGATATGTAAAGAGTGTAAATCTAAACGACTCGCTCATAATGTATGTCCCAAATGTGGTACATTTAAAAATGTAAAGGTCATACAAGTTAAATAACTAAAATTGTGCAAGACTCCCGACATAACGCCCGAATCATAGCTTTACAGAAGCTGTTTGAAAATTATTTCCACGAGCAAAACTTGCCTAACACCAAAGCCAATAAATTTTCTCTATCAAAAATTACCACGATAGATAAAATTCAAAATTACGATAAATCTTTACTAGACCAGATTTTAAGCACGATTCCCGATCACTATATTGAAATTGATAATATAATATCAATACTTGCACCAGAATGGCCTGTAAATAAAATAGCTCCTATAGACTTACAAATACTTCGAATTGCAATTCTAGAAGGATTTATCTTGAAAATTACTCCAGAAAAAGTAGCTATAGATGAAGCTATCGAGCTCACTAAAGAGTTTAGTAATGATCAAAGTAGAAAATTTATTAGTGGTGTTTTGGGTAATCTAATTGAAAACAAAAATAAATACATAAATTAACCATGTCAGCAAACAAAGACTTAACAAAACTTGAAAAAAATCTTGGGATCAAATTCAAAAATCCAGAGCTTTTAATAACGGCACTAACACATAGATCGTTTTTAAACGAACACCACGATACTCATTTACACAACAATGAGCGCCTAGAATTCCTAGGAGATGCAGTTCTAGAACTCATCACCACAGAATACTTATTTAAAACCTACCCTGATAGAAGTGAAGGGGAGCTGACAAGTTTTAGATCAGCACTCGTCAAAACTAGCAGTCTAAGTGAAACATCACTAAGTCTAGGAATCGGTGAGTTTATACAGATGAGCAAAGGAGAAGAGGTAACTGGAGGCAGGAATCGTCCTTATATTTTGGCCAATACATTTGAATCTATACTTGGAGCAATTTATCTAGATCAAGGTTACCAGGCTTCTACCAACTTCGTAACTACAAAACTATTACCAAAAATTTCAAAAATCATAGAAGATCGGCTTGATATTGATCCGAAATCAAAACTTCAAGAAATATCACAAGAGGTTTTGAACTTTACTCCCATTTATGAATTACTATCTTCAAGTGGACCAGATCACAACAAAGATTTTCTGATGGCTGTAAAGATTTCTAATAGAGTTTTTGGAGAGGGTAGAGGAAAAAGCAAACAAGATGCAGAGCAAAATGCTGCACAAGAGGCACTTAACAACTGGCAAGAACTAATCTCTAACAATAAATCCTAACCCTCATCTATATGTAACAGAAACAATGTAAAATTATTACTGAACTTGAGACCACATCAATAATCTGTTACAATTCAAGTCAGTTTATTTTTAAATATCTGTAATGGTAAAAATTCGTTTAGCAAGATTTGGAAAGAAAAGACAACCAACTTATCGGGTCGTGGCTATCAATGCAAAAACGAAACGAAACACTTTAGCCTTAGAGTACTTAGGTTCGTACAATCCTTTTGGGAAAAAAGAAAAGTTTCAATTTGACAAAGACCGTATTCAGTATTGGCTTGATAATGGAGCACAGCCCAGCTATACAGTAAAATCACTTCTTATCAAAGATGGTTTTCTTAAAGCCGATATAAAAAAACGACCTGTTACTAAAAAGGTTTTAAGTACAAAAGAAAAAGTAGAAATCAAGGCCGAAAATAAAGAAGAAGATAAACCTAATACAAAAGTAAACATAGAACACACACCCAAGATTGAAGATCAATCATCTGATGAATCTTAATAACTACCATGTTCGAACTACTTCACTACATAATCTCTCAAATAGTTACTGATCCCAAATCAGTAAAAATCGAAGTTGAAGAAGAAGATAAAGATAATAGAGTCTTTATGTTAAATCTACCCGAAGAAGAAAGGGGTATGGTTATCGGTAAAGGCGGTATGAATATCCGTGCTATTCGTAATATCTTGAGTATTATAGCTAAAAGAGAAAATAAACGGGTATATATCAAGGTTGTAGATTAACCACATATCAGAATAGAGTAAACAAGGGGATCTTCTACATTCCAAAGTTTTCCTCTAGAAATCTTATGACCTCTTGGTTAATAGGTTCGGTTTCTGGTACATTTGCATAATCTCTTATTGAATTATCCTCATAAAACTGATATTTTGTCAGATCAAATCTTCCTTCCCACGCACTCCACCTGCCACTATTCACGTTATTAACATCTAAATCCATCTTACTTATTACGAAAAAGTCAGTCCCCGTATATAGATCATTAAACAGTCCTCTAAAACCTCCAAACTGACCGGTAAAACCAAATCTCGAAGGAATTTCGATTAGTTGAAAATTGGTTGTACTGCTAATAACATTTTTCCCACCTTCATCTATAATCACCTCTCCTGCTTGTAGAGAATCAATAGTTAAACCTTTTCCTGTCCCAACTCCTGCAACCTTCTGTCTAAATCGAACTACTTCACTTTGTTCCGAAGGGATAAGTTGATTAATTTTAGATAAGATTTCCAAATTATGACTATCATAGTCTTTCATACTAGTAAGCCTATCGATACGGTCATCTAGAAGTTTTGAATCATCCTTTAATTCTTTCCCTTCTTCAAGTCCATCTATCATATGCTCTACATTAGGAATAATAGTAAAAATAAATATAAACAGAAATATCAAAACCGATAATATGGGAATCAGATAAAAGCGTACTAATCCACGGTAATCTCGAATTCTTTTAGCAAAAGGGTAGTCTTCTTCTTTCGTTTTATCTACAATTTTGGTACTAATATTCTGTGCCATTTTTGACATTATTTATAATGCTGATAAATCAACAGAAAAATTAAACTTGGCAACTACTTGGTTCCTGGATGTAGTCTGTGTTACCTCGTCAATCGTAAGTCCTGAAATGATACTAAGATTTCTTAATTTCCTTGCTTTCTGTGCTATTACTTTGTGATCCTGTGCTAAGATACTTATACTAAAACTACCATCTGTATTGCGTCCATAACCGACTATTTTCACATTACCTTCAGTGATAGGAAAAACCTCTTCAGCCACCCTAAAAACCACCTCTGGATCAATATCACTTTTTAGTAAGGGAGCAATGCTTTTTGTTTTTGTAACTAACTCTCCATGAATACGCCTTGTTTCATAGAACTCTGTATCTAGTGCATATTGTTTATTCTCATTTATCTTTTTCCATTGAGTAGTAGATCGATCTACCACAAAGGTATTAAACCCCACTAAACTTCCCCAAAGAATTACTCCAAAAAGAACTAAAAATGTATAATAAACACTATAACCATCCCTCTTTTTCTCTTTTAGGATCGTTTCTTCGGATTTTTTAGGCAGAAGATTAAACTTAAATTTTGCCATTATTCAGTTTTTAAAGCTAATCCAAGTGCAACAGAAAACCCTACAGTTGACATCTGTGTGATTTCTGCCCGTAATTTATCATCAATTTTTAAAGAAAGAATGGGGTCGTTAACCATAGCGGGGATACCCAAGCTCTGTACCAAGTATTCTGCTAATCCTGGTAATCTTGCGCCATCACCTACTATATAAATTTGCGTAGGAGTGTTTTCTCGTAAATGCTCCTTAAAATAGTTTATCGTTTTATTTATTTCATTAGTAATAATTTTCATCATAGGATCTAGAGCGGTAGCTATTTTCCCATCTGCTTGATCTTTTAGTAAGCCATATATCCTCTTGTACTGTTCCGCTTGCATCATATCCAAATTAAACTCTGAAACTAGTGATTTTGTTAATACATCTGATCCGTTCCCAATGCTTTGTGAAAATATTACATTCTTCCCCTTTATTACTGAAATATCTGTATTACTTCCACCAAAATCCATAACTAAAACTCCTTCAGCAAAATCCTGGTTGTAAGTATATGACCTCGCAGTTGCTACTGTTTCAGTCTCTATAGCGATAGGGTCAAGTCCTGCAAGAGTCATTAGATCCACATACTGACCTACTATTTTTTTGGGTGCAGCCACTAGCAAGTATTGTACAAAAACTTTTCCTTCTGACTGACTTCTATTAACTGGAATCCATTCTAGCTGAACATCTTCAACAGGAACTGGAAGATATTGTTTTGCTTCATAGTAAATAGCTTGCTCAAGCTTATTCTCCTCAACCTCAGGAAGAAGAATCAACCTACTAAAAACAGACGATTCAGGAAGAGCGATGACAACCTTTTTCGTAGAGATTCCAGAGCTATCTCTCAATCTCTTGATTTCATCAGCCAGTGTATTTACTTCGGTATTATTTATAAGACCTTGAGCTATATCAGCTTTAGAAAGCTTCAATAACTGAACAGTATCAGGACTAATATACTTGACCTGTACAACCTTTAAGGAGTGATTTCCAATATCTAAACCAAAAAACTCAGGCAGTTTCATATAATACTAGGCAGTTTATAATTAATATAGCTTTATTCTAATAATAACCCAACTATTTATCAAGTTATCATATAAAAAATAACTTATTTACCATACTTGCAAAATTTCTTATTCTGGGCTAAATTTGGTTATAATGAAGAACCTTACTGCTCATAGAACAATCTTCCTAAAATTCTTCTCTGTGTTGGGTATGGTGTTAGTTATTCTAGTTTTAGCCGGAAATACAGACTCTAGCTTTGCAATGTCTCAACACACTCTAGATAAAAAAAACGGCTGTGATTATGCTATCGATGATATGATTGGAAAATACAGTATAAAGGTCGGCGGAATCGGGATGATGGATGAAGATATTGGAGGTGGGGTATATCAAGGGAACTTTAATATTAAGGGGGTTAATGGTGCACCACAAAAGATGTATCTGTATTGGACACTAAGAAAGGCAACTTCTGATACATCAATTCAGATAAATATAAACGGCAAAGGTCTAAAGAATATCTATGCAGACCAAACCTTCGGGCCAGCAGTCCTTTATGGTACAAGTACGACTTACTGGGGATATGTTGCAGACATAACAGACATAAAAAATGACATATCCACAAATAACCTGAATCTCTTTACAATTAGGAAGAATTTAGGAGGATCTACAGATACAGATTTCTTCGGTGCAGGAATATTAATTATACATAACGATACTGCCCTCACAGAAAACAACCACATCGAAGTAAAATGTGGCTTTGATGCTACTTTTTTTAATTATTTGGGAACTAAAGATGAAACCAAGTGGGGAGAATGGAGTAATGTAGTTTGTCACAAGTTTGGTGCAGACTCTACTCGTAAAAGAACAATAAAATACTATGCTTTTATGTCGGGAACAAAAAAGACAAATTGGACAAACTACCGTCCCAACGCATTATGGTATATAACAGGACAAGGGAATATACCTATTAATATAACAAATCTAAATAAATCTAATGGAATACCTAACGAAGGACTTGAAAAGATCATGGGAAGTATAGAACACCGAGATTTATTCGATGCATCATCTGGAAACGAGTGGGATACAATAGATTCAACTGTTGGAAACCCACAGATAGATATCCCGAAAAACCATAACTATATTTGTTTTCAGACTCAGTCAGTAAACCGTAAGGTTCAACACCCTTTCCCTCTATACTATGGATGGGGGAGTAGTATGCAGTGGTCTATGTCAGCTCTATCTTTTTCTCAATCAGCAAACCCACCTGGAGTGCCTACAAATACACCTATCGTAATCCCACCACCTGGAATAACTGCAACTACAGCTCCAACCCTAACTCCTACTCCTACTCCTACCCCCACTCCAACTCCTATTATCTACTATCCATGGGTAAATACTATAGGCGGAAACACCTATAGCCAGACTTTCGACCAGACCCATTTAAGTGATGGTCAGTTTATTACAAACACTAATACCATCTTTAACGGAAAAGAAGCATTTCTCTCTACAGATCTATATCTACAACCAATCGGGATTTCGATTCCAAGAACATCTGCAAGAAATGCACAGAAAGAGAACTACACTGATTCAAACTCAGAATACAAAACAGGAATAAGCTGGTTTAATTATTTTAATCAATACCTACGAAACACAAACATCCCTGTTGTACGACAACCATTAAATTCTTCTAGTATTCATACTGAAAGAACCTCTGACTTTCATCCTCCAGCAAATATAAATGATGTGATAGTTTATACATATACAGGAAACTTATCCCTAGATATTAACATCTGTGATACTAAATCTATTTTTTTAGTTGACGGAAACTTGTCCATTACTCCCAATTTAAAAACTGGTGGTTATACAAATGGATGTATGTTTATAGTTAGTGGAACAACCTCTATACAGGCAGGAGACCAGGCAGGCTCAGTAAACCCTCCGTCTCCTCAAACCGCATATGATGAGGTTCACGCATATTTTGTCACTAATTCTTTCAAAACAGAAGTTGACCCTTTTCAAGATGGATTATTTATTAAGGGAGGAGTAGTAGAAATAGCACCTAATACTGGAACTGATTCAATGAACTTAAACAGAGATCTCGGGGTTACCCGTAACAAATACTCTCCTTCAGAAATTATAGAATATGATGCGAGATATTTATATATTTATGGTGATTTATTAACCTATGTTTATGGCTATAATATTCGTGAAAGTCAATTTATCCGTACACTAGAATAATGCGAAAACAAAAACTATCAGGACAAATTTTAATTGTATTACTACTCGCACTAGCAATTATCAGTGTGTTGCTTGTACTAATATCTCGAAATACAAGAAGAGACACTATTGATCAGATTCAATCAGAGCAGTACGAAGACTATTATTCGGCTGTTGAAAAAGAGTTGTTCCAGATAATTTCAGGAGGATCAAAAGAATGTAGTCTAACATATCTCGATCAAAACGGGTTCTGTGATATTGTACTTAGCTCTCTAACTAATAAAAGAGGGCTATCAGCCAAAAATTTGAGAATAGAAAAAAAAGATGTAGTCAACTTTACAAACCTTGTAATAGGAAAAGACAAGAATATTACAATTAAATTAAAACCTGATGATGGAAACCCCGGCTATATTGGAGACCTTAAATTCAGTTGGAAGGGTAGTGTTGCTTGGGTAGTCAACATTGATTATCAAACAGCAACGGGAGAATATAAAACAACACAAAGTATTTATGATAAGTTTAATATTTTTGATGACTCAGCTAATCTAAAAAATTGCCTCTCCTTTGTCGATGAAGGCACAAACAGCTTCAGTTTCAATATCGAAGCTTGTTTAAATACCCAAACTATAACACCTTATGATGCTATAGCAGTCAGGATGAAGCCTATAACAACTGGTAGTAGTACTGAACTAACCTTGATCGACTCTTCTACAGGACTACCTCCACAGGCTAGAATCATTACAGCAACAGCCGATATAGACGATAATCTTCCTAATTCTCCAAGCATTCAGCTAGAGCTTCAAATCCCCACTCAAAACCCCTCTCTAGAAATTCTCGATTATGCACTAAGAACCAATAAAATAGTGTACAAACACCACTAAGTTAGCTAAAACTTCATAGCTAGAAATTCCTAGTAAATACACTTATTTGCCTATACTGAGTAGTAACATCAAGCTTTGAGCCAGGCGGAGTATTTGCTGATAACGATGCCAAAAAAATTCCTTGTGTTGTATGATCGTTCGTTTTTGGAAATATTTGTAATTCAAACCGAGTTGTCCCAGGATCAAAAAACAATACATCCGATGATTGATAGAATAACTGGTAGTTATTATTAATATCTTCTTTTAGCTTACAAATACTTCCATTTGGACACAAAGACTGATTATTATCTCCATAAATCCAAGCATAGTTGGTTCCTAAGACACTAAAGAAACAGGCATCTGTAGGGTTTGTAGATTTAATTATTTCTTGCCCATTGATAGGATTGGTATAAAATATGGATTCTCCACAATGATCTTCATCAATTTTTCCTGCATTCCTAAAATCCCTTCTCATCATAGTTACTAATTCAGATAAATCTCCCCTTACTTTGGAACGAACAGAAATTTTTCTGCCTGATTCGATACTCAAAAGTAATACTTGTGTAATCATTGTCATCAATACAGCAAAAACAACAAGGGTAACCAGAAGCTCAAGTAATGAATATGCTTTTAAGTTTTTTCTCTTTATTTTCATATCATCTATTTCTACTTTTAAAACCAATAGACTCCCTGAATTTATAACCATCACTTATTTTATACACGATACTTGACCTAATCAAATAATCACTTATATCCGGCTGTGAAGGATCCGCATATTCAACCGAAATTTGATTACAAAAAGTCCCAAATGAATCATCTCCATCAATATCGATATAGAAAACACTACTGGTATTACAATTTCCTAATGTAAGAGAATTACCCAAAGTTTCTTGTATTTCAGTTACTTTCCCATCACTACTGATCACAACAGTATAGTAACCACCATTTACAACCACCTCCGCTGATGATCGAGCATATTCAAGAGAAGATATCATCACCGAGGCTGCTTGGTCACTTACTTGATTTTCTTTTATCACCCTAAGAGATTTAACTATCAAAGACAAACCCATCACGATCGTAACACCAAAGACACCAACCGCGACAACTGATTCAAGTAGTCCAAAACCACTATAATTTTTTTTTGATATTTTAGTTTGCATCTTCATATTTCATTACAAAGGTATTAGTTTCTGCATCAAATATAAATGTTCTAAAAATACGCATATCTTGTTTATGACTAAGCTCAAATACACAATAGTTCTGATCTACAAACCCACTGTTTATATCTTCGTATAACCAATCGTTTGTCATATTAACTAATAATGCACTCGTACACCCTTGTGGTGTAATTATTATATTCTGTAACTGTACAGATCCACCAGTAACTAAATCATCTTTCTTACTTGAAATAGAACAATCCCAAGTTAGAGAACCCACAACTTTTGAACAAACTTCCCTCACGATATTATTGTTTTCAACATTTGGGGTTAATCTATACCCATAAATTTTATTATCTTCAATAACCACATCATCTGGAAGTATATTGTTACTAGCAAAGTTTTTGGTTTCATTTATAGCGGAAACTATCCGATCACTTGCCTGTTGCAACTCAACACTACGCCTAAAATTAGACATCCCTTGAACGATCATATACAGAAGTACTGAAATAATAGCTAATACAACAAGAATTTCCAATAAAGTGAAAGCAGTTTTATGAGATTTTCTCTTAGCCATTAAATAATATTTCTAAACCATCTAAATATAATAATTTCAAAATACTATCTTTAAAAAAGAAAACTATTAAAGTAGCAAAACTTATAAATGGGACAAATTGGATCTGAACACCATGTAGTTTTTTTACTTTTAGTGCTTTTATTATCCCGACAATAGAGCCGCTAACTGAACTTATCATAAACAATGGAATTAATCCGGACAATCCTACAAAGATTCCGGCAAAACTCATTAAATAAATATCTCCCTCCCCCATACCAGATCCTTTAGTAAGCCGTACAATTATAAATATAACTAGTCCTGCGATTATTCCAGATAGTATAGACCATATATTAACAAAATTAGACTGGATAACAATCAAGACAAAGGTAATAGCAACTGCATAAACTAAAGCTATCTTTATAGCCTTGACATTTACCTCCCAGTACAGGTAATCATACACCGCAAAAAATACAAAAAAAAGCACATAAATACCTATTACTAGTGCATATAGTATCGTCCACACGAAATCATATCCTTGCAATAAAAGATAGTGTAATATCATCATAAAAAGTATTCCTGTTATGATTTCAACAATTGGATAGAGTAGTGGGAGTTCCTTCTTGCAATGTCGGCACTTCCCTCTATAGATAATAAACGATAATACTGGAATTAAATCTAATACATTTAGAGTTTTTTTTGTATAATCACAAAAAGATCTTCCTAAAAAATCAATCTCCGCCTTTACTCTAAAGACAGCCATATTAATAAAACTGCCCCAAATCAATCCGAAGATAAATATGAGAATATATAAAAAAGAAATCACAATCATAAACCATTTAATTAATTACAATTCAACAACACTCCATCACTACTAGTATTTCCAAAACTTTGGATCTCTCCATTTTCATCACAATAACCAACACTATATTCCTCATTATTTATGATATAGCCATACTTGGTACTTTTGGAAGTAGTACCTTGAGATATATCTACGGAGGGTTTAGCAACACCATTTAGTGCGACCTCAACCTGTTGAAAACAATCTATTTGTGCACAAATCAAAGCCTTATCTTCGGTAAAAAAAACTGCTTCCGGATATTTATTGTTTACTAGATAGAGCTTATCTATCTCTTTCATTATCTCCGCAACTGCTTCTCTGCGCACGAAGTCCCTGCGACTATCATTACTTAGACCATATATTGTAAACGCTACCACCCCTAATACCACAATAACTACAAGTAAAAACATTGGCAAGTAATACTCTTTCCTATTCGTAGACAAAGCAGAAGTTTTTTTTCTTGATTTATATGTTTTTGAAATGTTTCTTTTAGACATATTGATTTTACTTACAAGAAAAACTACCCAAGTCTTGGGCCTTGGTAGCGGAAGTACCAGCATCTTCAGGAGTACGATCTTCCCTACAGAAAGCAAGAGTATAACCATCAACACCTAACACAAATACATACTGTGTGCTATTAGTGGTAGTAGCCTCTGTTCCGTTATTACTACTTGGCCTTGCCGAATTCTTAAGCTCTACAACAACACTAGCAGTACTACAAGAAGTTGCATCGAGGCAAATACTTGCCTTACCAGTATTTGGATCAAAGTTAATATAGCTTGGATATTGCCCATATCTTGAATAAAAATCATTTATCCCAATATTAATATCTTCCAAAGCCTTTCTTCTTTGTGTTTCTCTAGAATTTTTTTGCACTTGTAGTATTCCAAATATAGCAAGTGCCAACAGAACTGCAATTATTGCCATAGCTACAAGTAGCTCTAGCAAGGTAAACCCTTTTTTATTTCTCATTTGTAAAATAGATTAATTAAAATAAATTAAATAATTTGAGCAATATTATAAATCGGGAAATAAACCGCTATCGCAAGAAAAGCAACCATACCACCGACTATCAGTAGTAGTAAAGGTTCTATCAAGCTAGTTAGATTAGCAGTCATTTCATTAACTTCATTTTCATAAAAACTAGATAAGTCATGCAATATTTTATCAAGAGAACCCGTATCTTCTCCCGTAGCAATCATTTTAACCACAATACTAGGTATAACATCAAACTTGGCTAGAGAAATAGATAGAGCAGAACCTTTTGATACTTTCTCAGAAGATACTAATAAGGCATTACTATAATGGATATTACTTAATGCACCGGCAGTAGAATACATAGCTTCAATTATTGGAATACCACTTTTAAGAAGCATACTTAGCATTCTAGTCATATCAACAACTTGAATATTCGTTATCAGGACACCTAGTATTGGCATTTTCAAATAAAACTTATCTATCAGCTTTCGTCCGCCCTGTGAAGTATACAATATACGATACCCCAGTATCATTCCGAGTAATACTAAAATAGAAACTATCAAGCCATAAGGAGAAGTAAAAAAATTACTTATACTAACTAAGATCCGAGTTACCAGAGGAATTTTATTTTCTGCTCCCAAATCTTGATACAATTCAACAACTGCAGGAACCATATAAATCACCAAAACAATCATTACTACTATTGCTGTTAATACTATAACTACTGGATAGATCATTGCATTTTTGACCTTACTTTTAAGCTTATGTTTCTTTTCAATATCAATAGCTATTTGTTGCATTACCTCTACTAGGTTTCCACTTTTCTCTCCGGACTCAATAAGACTAATCTGTATTTCATCAAAAATCACATCCTGTTTTGCAAACGATGTAGCAAGTGGAAGGCCCCCTTTTACATCAAAATAGACCTTTTTTAATTTATTTTCTAATCCTGGATACTTTGCCTGTTCTACAAGAACTTCTAGAGCTTGTAGAATAGGAAGACCCGCTTCTAGCATAAAGGTAAGTTGTTTTATTAAAAAGACCTTTTCTTTGAAGGGAACTCCCCCTATCTGAATCCCTAATATGTTTTTTATATCAAAACTCTCCTCAATAGTAATTATAACCAGATCTTTCCCGTGTAGATAGTCAGCAACCTCTTTAGCAGTTTCTGCTTCTCTTTTACCCGACAAAACTTTTCCTTGTTTATCTGCAACTTCAAATTTAAATAGTGCCATTAATTTTGCTTTAACAGGCTAATTAAGTCGTTATGTTTAACCGTATAGGCTTGTGCCTCATCTAGCGTAATTTCTCCTGCACGAATAAGATTAACAAGAGACTTTTCCAAACTTACCATACCAAGCTCCGACCCCGTTTGAATCATATTATCAATTTGATATGTTTTCTTCTCACGAATAGCATTTCTAATTGCAGGAGTAGCAATCATAATTTCACAAACAGCCCGTCTACCTCCACTTTTTACTGGAACTAATCGTTGAGAAACAACAGCGTGTATAACATTAGCAAGCTGTGCACGAATTTGCGCCTGTGCTACATCAGGAAATACATCAATGATTCTATCTATTGTTTGTGATGCTGAGTTTGTATGTAGTGTAGAAAATACAAGATGACCTGTTTCTGCTGCGGTTATCGTAAGTGCGATAGTTTCATAGTCTCTCATCTCTCCAACCAAAACAACATCTGGATCTTCACGCAAAATCTCTCGTAAACCTCTTGACCAACTACGGACATCTCTTCCAACCTCTCTTTGGTTGACAAGTGCTTTCGCCCGCGGGAAAACATATTCTATTGGGTCTTCTATAGTGATAATATGTCTGGGCTGGGTAATATTTACCTCCTGGATAACAGAAGCTATTGTGGTACTTTTACCACTTCCTGTAGGACCGGTAATTAAAACTAAGCCATTAGCAACCCCTATAAAGTCTTGTAAAATAGAGGGCATTCCTAAGTCTGCAATAGTTCTAATTTGAGAAGGGATCAATCTGAACGCACCTGCAAGCTCTCCTTGTTTATAGAAAATATTAATTCTAAATCGATTGCCACTTTTATGCGTAAATGAAAAATCGATATCAAGATAATTTTTTAACTGCTGTTTTTGATTTTCTTGTAAAATTTCAGAGAATAACTTTACGACCTGTTCACTAGAAAGCCCGGGAGAGGGCACAGTAATCAAATCACCGTTTATTCTCAATAATGGTGGATAACCAACCGAAATATGTAAGTCTGAAGCACCTTTCTCTATAGCTAACGCTAACAAATCCTGTAAAGTACTTATAGAAGACGGGTTTGTAGAGAAATTAACTGTTTGTTGGGTAGTTGGTTGGTAATAAGTAACCGTACTATCAGTAGGAACTACTGGTGTTATAGGCGTTTGTTGACCTACCTGTCTTGTAGCGACACTTTGATCTTGATTTATAGGAGAAGTATCACTAGTCATAACTCCTACAGTATTTGTGTTTACAGGAGCTACAGAAGACACAGGAGAGTTATCCCTAAAATCACTAGTTAATTGGTAATCAATATCGTTAATTAAGTTATTTGTATCAGTGAATTGAGAGGGAAGTGGTGGTCCTTGATACTGTTTAAAATTAAGATTTGGTTGATTAGGCAGATTTGTATTTTGCATTCAAAAATTACTAATTAATTAACTACGCGAAGTACTTCCTCTATTGTAGTAACTCCTCCAAGTACTTTCAAGTATCCGTCCTGAATCATTGTAGTCATCCCCTTTTTTATAATCATATTTTGAATATCTTGAGCAGTGGCAGACTCTGATATTAATTCCAATATATCCTCATCTACCGTAAATACTTCAAAAATCCCAACTCTACCACGATAACCACTATCCCCACATTTAGGACAACCTTTTCCCTTGTAAAGTACAAGTTTTCCATTATTCTGCCTTAAAAGTTCCTCGAAATCAAACTCGGGAATATCTTTCACTATTTTTTTTACCATCATTATTTGTTCTTCTGAAGCTTCGTATTCTACCTTACAATTTCCACATATTTTCCTAGTTAATCTTTGTGCAGCAATCACATTGATAGTAGATGACAAGAGAAAAGGTTCTATCCCCATATCAATCAATCGGGGGATAGCACCTGAAGCACTATTGGTATGTAAGGTAGCCAAAACTAAATGCCCGGTAAGAGAAGCCTGGACAGCCAGTTTTGCTGTTTCAGTATCTCTAATCTCCCCAACCATCACGATATCTGGATCTTGTCTAAGTACTGCTCTTAATCCACTTGCAAAAGTCAAACCTACATCATTATTGATCTGGATCTGAGTTACTCCGTCAATCCTAATTTCAACAGGATCTTCTAAAGTGATAATATTGACTTCAGTTTTATTAAGTATTCGTAGTGAAGCAGCTAATGTAACAGTTTTCCCACTTCCTGTAGGACCCGTAACAAGAATTATCCCTTGTGTTTTCTTTAGACCAGTAAGAAAATCTTCTCTAGCCCGTCCTCTAAGACCTGTAGAATCCAAATCTATAGTATTTCCACCCCTTTCAAGAAGCCTTAGCACAACCTTCTCTCCATAAACAGACGGCATAATTGAAACCCTAATATCAACTAGTTGTTCATCCATCTTTACTTGAAATCGCCCATCTTGAGGAACACGATGTTCATCAATTTTTAGATTGGATAAAATTTTAATTCTGGCAACAACTGACTTTTCCAACTTTTTAGGAAATGATAGTTTTTCTGAAAGTACCCCACTCATACGATACCTTACGATTATCCCTGATTCTCTTGGTTCTATATGAATATCCGAAGCTTTATGTTTTACTGCATATTCCAAGACCATATTTACAATCTTGGCAACAGGAGCAGAGGATAGGTCTTGTTTGCTCAAATCTCCCTCTCCTGAAACATCTACAAAATCAGCCACAT
>CAYQRB010000010.1:0-29228 GCA_964420145.1 uncultured Candidatus Saccharibacteria bacterium | reverse complement strand
GATAAAGCCCACAGATCCCGGCAAAGTTGAGGGAAATCCTATTTTTCTTTTTCATGATTTACTAAACAAAGATACTGAGGAGGTGGATGACTTAAAAGCAAGATATCGAGCCGGAAAAGTCGGCGATGTAGAGGTCAAAGAGAAACTTTTCAATGCTCATATGAAATATTTTAAATTTGCGAGAGAGAACAGAGCCGTCTTGGAAAAAGATTTAGACTCAGTTAGAGCTATTTTGGAAAAAGGCAGAAAAAGAGCAAGTAAGGTGGCAACCCAAACTCTGAATGAGGTTCATGAAATAATAGGATTAAAATCAATTTTCCGATGAATATAGAAGGCAGAAACCCAGTTCTAGAAAGTTTAAGGTCAAATCCCGATAATATCAGGGAGCTTTTTATACGGGACAAAGTCGCAAAAGATGACAAAATGTATGAGATTGTCAAAATAGCCAAGAAGAAGAAAATCAAAATACGTTTTGTAAAAGTTAATTTCCTTGACAGGGTGTCAGATACTGGTAAACATCAAGGTGTGATTGCTGTACGGTCTTCTTTTCCAGTTTTATCTTTTCAAGAGATTATACAGGATGCTAGTCCAAATCTAATGATAATCTATATTAGAGAGTCATTTAATGAATTTAATATAGGCTCAATCATTCGTAGTGCAGAGTGTACTGGTACTAAAGCTGTGGTTTTATCCCCCAAGACTAAAATCACGCCACAAGTGATTCGTGCTTCTATGGGAGCTAGTGAGCATATTTCTATTGTCCACGAGAGCTTATTTGCTACTATCAAAACATGTAAAGATAATGGGATTAAAGTTGTAGGGATCGAGGTAGATGGGGAAAAAATGTATTATGAAGAAGATTTAAGAGGTCCTGTTATGTTTATTGTGGGAGGAGAAGACAGATCTCTAAGTGAAGAGATTATGCGTAAATGCGACTCTGTAGTCAAAATCCCTCTGCTAGGTCAAGTTAACTCCCTCAATATGAGTGTGGCTTCTGGAGTGGTAATGTATGAGAAGATACGACAGGGGGGATTGCACTATCCATAATATATTTGTTCAATTGTGGACAACTGAAAAAGAGTTATAACTACAAAAATTCTCTTCAAATACAATCAAAATCGATTGTTTAGCCTGTAATTTTTCCCACCTCTACAGAGTATGGTAATTCTCCATCACTGTCGTAAGCATAGTCCAGGCTATTTATGATATCCTCACAATGTATCTTCAAGCATTGGGCGAATGATCTAGATTTAACCAAGTTGATTTTTGTCACCGTCTTCAGTTCATCGTTTAGCGATTTTTTAGAAGCTCCAATACGATATTTTTGTGTTCCATATTTAGATCTCTTAATTGATGGGTATGAATTATATATCCCAGATATTAAAAACACACCAGTTTGAGGTTCCAAGTTCGTAACCCGTAAACCGTATTTCACACCTAGTCCGCTACACACATTTCTAGTATAATTATCCAAACTCCAGATTATTCGGTGTAAAGATGAAAATCGGCATTGATGTAACTTTCTTGTTTGACCAATACGCTCATCGCGGTATAGGAACTTACGCTCGTGAAGTGGTTAGCAGGATGATTTTAAGTACGGAACATGAATGGGTTCTTTTTGGTTTTAAAGATTTAAAGTCAAATTTGAAAGAACTTGAGAACAAAGGCGCGAAAAATATATCTTTCGTAAGCCTTGGAAAATCTCGCAAATCCACCATTGTAAATCCTCTCTTTTTCAATCTATCGTTCAAACACAAAGTCAAAAAAGCTAACCTGGATATATTTTTCGCGCCACATTTCGAACGTGGACTTCCACGAAATATTACCAAAACCGCAGTTATGGTACATGATGCTATCCCATTTCTGACAAACTCATACTCACAGAAAAACGCTCTTACAAATTTTATCAAAGGCATATTTTACAGAAGAAATCTAAATATTGCTAAAAAGGTCGATTTGATCCTCACAAACTCTGAATTCACTAAAACAGAACTCGTTAAAAAGGTCGGATTTCCGCAAGATAAGATCTCGGTTACGCCTTTAGCAGTGAGCCCTGAGTTTAAAAAAGAAAATATCCACTCGGATACCAGATCGCTTCGTCGGATTCTGGTAATGTACAAAATCACCCAGCCATATATCCTCTATTATGGTGGACTTGAGGAAAACAAAAATAGTGAGTTACTTTTGCAGGCATTTTCCAAAGTAACAAGTAAACATCCGGATTTAAAGTTAGTGATTGCCGGCAAAGAGTTCAAGCTTGGTTGGGATGGAAAACCCAAACCTACCACCTCTTCGGCAGAAAAGCTCTTGGATCTACTTAGTGACTTGAAACTCCAACATAAAGTAATTTTTACAGGGGAGATAAAGCAAATACATCTACCAGTAGTTTTACATAATGCTTCGTGCTTTGTGAGTCTGTCAGGCTATGAGGGGTTCGGATTATCGGTTTTAGAGGCTATAAGCTCTGGAGTACCAGTAGTGGCTTCTGATAAGTCCAGCTATCCAGAGGTATTGGGGAAAGGTGCACTATTAGTAGATCCTAAAAATACGGATTTGGTAGCGGATAAAATTAAGCAGGTATTACAAGATGATGGTTTGAGACAAAGACTTGTCAGAGCGGGGCAACTACAAGCAAATACTTTTAGTTGGGAGAAAACAGCTTCTTTAACTACTCAAAATATAGAAAATACAGTAACGAAAAATCCTAAACTTAACATAACTTATGTAATAACAAAGTTCTACCCCGAACACGGTGGAGCAGAGGTAAATTGCTATGAAATTGCCAAAAGGATGGTAAACAAAGGACACAGAGTTACAGTGTTAACTGCAAACAATATTAAAAATTCCCTACCGCAGTCAGAAATAATAGAAGGGATAGTTGTTAAAAGATCTAGAAGATTTAATAACCAGTATTATTTAGGGTTTTATCCTGGTATGTTTCGATTACTTTTGTTTACGAAAGCGGACTTGATTCATATTCACGGATTTGGTTTCTTCTGGCAAGATTTATTTTTGATAATTACTAAAGTTTTCAAAAGGAAAACTGTTTTTATAAATACACCACACGGCCCGTTTATGGCACATGGAAATTATTCTTTATTTAAAATATTGCTTAAAAAGTCATATATCACATTGCAGAGAATTTTTCTAAACAGATTGTATAGTTATGTAATTCAGGTTAACCCCGAACAGTACAAATGGCTGAAATCCTATGGAATAAATACATCTAAAATCAAATATCTTCCAAATGGAATCAATGAATATGAACTTAACCTTATAAAAACTGATAAAGCGGTAGAGGACAATAGTCTCAAAAGAAGGTTTGTAATTGCTTATACGGGCAGATTTGAAGAATACAAAGGAATACAGCAAGTGATTAAGGTGTTACCCAAATTAACTAAGATCAAATCAAATATTAGATTTGTGGTGATGGGTAGAGGCGGAGATTATCTTGTAAACCTACAGACCCTTGCAAGAAATTTAGGGGTTGAGCAGTATATTGTCTTTATCATCAATCCTGAAGACAAAGCCCGAGATGAAATTCTTGCCTTCGCTAAAGTTTTTGTCATGCCAAGTCGCTGGGAAGCCTTTGGTATTTCTATTTTAGAAGCGATGAGTAAAAAATGTGCAGTAATTTCAACCAAAACAGAAGGCGGGAAGTTTTTAATTAAAGACAAAGAAAATGGATTTTTATATGATTATGATGATCAGAAGGCTTTAGTAAAATCTTTTGAAGTACTACTTAAAGATACCCGCTTACTTACTAAAATACAAAAAACTAATTATGATGTTGTCTCAGAGTATTTATGGGATAAAATAAGTGATGATTATCAAGACTTTATTTTAGATTTAAGCTAATGGCTCGAAAAATTACGCTAAAAGAAAAGTTAATAGAGAAAATTCCGGCAGTAGTAGTGTTTTTGGTGATAATAGGGCCTATTGTTGGTGCTTTATTTGTCCCTCGACTTACTGCTTATTTTGTTATTATTTTTAATATTTATTTTTTATATAAATCTATTAGTTATTTTGTTCTTCTTGTTCTGGCAGTAACCAAAATCAGAAGTGTTGAAAATATTAATTGGATAACTAGGCTAGAAGATCTGCGTTTCCCTAAACAAGGCATAGAGAGACTAAAACAAGAGTATGAAGATATTTCTGCAAGTGAGTTTAGTTCATATAAGTCGAAAACTAAACACAACAAGATGATCCCCAGTTTTTTAGATAGGTATGCGTTCTATCTGGAGAAAAAGAAAACAAAAAAACACTTACTTGAGGAGATAGATAGACTAGAGGTGATCAAAGAGCAAGGTCTTTTTTATGACCCATCGAAACTTCATCATATAGTTATGATTCCACACTGGAAAGAACCATATGGGGTTTTACTTGATACTGTAGTAGCTCTTTCAAAATCAAGTTTCCCTACTAAACAGATTTCTATTTTAATGGCTTCAGAGGCAAGAGATCCCGAAGGTGTAGAGAAGTCAGAAAGATTAAAAAAAGAGTATGGTCATCTTTTTGAACATTTTTGGGTAAGTAGTCATGTGTTACAAGAAGATGAAGCTATTGGAAAATCTTCAAATATGGCGTGGGCAGGGAAATTTGTGGTAAGTAAGATCAAAAAACTGGGCTGGGATTTGAAATTTACTACTATGACTAGTTGTGATGCGGATTCAATCTTAGACCCACAGCATTTTTCAAGAGTATCTTATGAGTATGCTATTAGAGAAGATGCACAGTATAAGTTTTATACGGGGGCTATTATTTTTTACTCCAACATCTGGAAGCTCAAGTTTTACGCCAGGGTACGAAACTCGATAGCTAGTTTATATAATATGGCAGGTCAAATGCGTCCAGACAAACTTGTGCCTTTTTCTACATATACTGCGTCGTTTTGGCTGATCGATCAAATAGGTTACTGGACTCCCTGGATTACTCCAGAAGATTTCCATATCTTTTTCAAAAGTCTTTTTAAGTTTCCTGATAAGGTCAGTACAGTTCCGTTGTTTTTAAAAACCCTATCTGATGCAGCAGAAGGAAATACTCATAAAGAAACAATTAAAAACAACTATTTTCAGCAAAGACGATGGATTTGGGGAGTTACAATTGATGGGTGGATGATGGCACAAGTCGCAAAGTTAATTAAAAGCGGGAAAATCACCTTTAGGGCAGCTTATATTTCTATGCATATTTTTTTTGATCATGTGGTAGGAGTAGTTATAACATTTATACTGGTTATCGGAGGTAATATCCCATTTCTAATAAATCCTGAGTTTGCTGAAACTGTTTTGGGCAGTAGGTTGCCAAGGGTCTCCGGTTTTATTATTCAAATGACTGTTTGGTTTTTGATAGGAATGATAGTAACCGATTATTATTTTGTAAAGCCCAAATCAGACAGGAAAGGCCCTTTGAAAGCGATTTTAAGTATGTTGGAGTGGGTATTCTTACCATATATCACTTTTTTGATTGTATTTTTACCAGGTATAGATGCACATACAAGGCTGTTGTTTGGGAAAAGATTGGAGTATTATTTGACGAAAAAAGAATAGGATAAGACATAGACTATGTATTTTGGTAAAATTAACCCTGTATATCGATAAGCTGGTGTTGCGGTGGCGAAATGGCAGACGCGCTACCTTGAGGTGGTAGTGGGAGCAATCCCTTGGAGGTTCAAGTCCTCTCCGCAACATTAACCTTTGATAATTGGATACATTATCTTCTATACTAATTAAAGAAATTCTAAACGACTAATAAAAATGGGAGGTGTTAGAAATACTAGTGAAGTCAAAAGTGATGTCCCCATTGTAGATACCTCCGTTAGCATACCCTCCGATTCGCAAAACTACGAACCTAATATTCACTATGAAGAGCCCGATGAGTTAAAGGAACTAAAGCGAATTATCGGTTATAGATCAGTCTTCGAAAAAAATGAGGATGTATCTCAAAGGATATCAAAAACTGAAAGAAGAACAGAAGGAACATCCGAATCATTTTGGGGTATTGATTCTGAAACAGGTAAGTCATTTTACTTAAAGACCGAGATGGATGACAACAAATTAAAAGCAGAAATATTAGCAGATTCAATATATAGACTTGCAGGTGTCAAAACCCCAAATAAACAACTAGTAGTTTACGGAGATAAAATTTGGATAGCTAGTGAAGAATTGCCCGATGCGAAACCTTGTTATTTGGGAACATTAGGACAATATCAGGAGCAAATAGGGAAGGGTTTCGTAGTTGATGCTTTATTAGCGAATCACGATGTTTTTGGGTTGGTAACTAATGCAAATATCATGGAAAGTAATGGTCAATTATATAGATTGGATTCAGGAGGGACTTTTAGTTATAGAGGGAGGCATGGGGAAAAGCTATATTCAGAGATTGCGTGTCCAGACATTGATTCAATGAGGAACCCTGATTTTACTACCGGAAAAATATATAGTGGTGTTACTGACGAACAAATTGCATTACAGGTGGGATCATTAATACAGAAATTGACTCCGGAAAAAATCCATACTTTGATTGAAGAGTCCGGAATAAATAATCCGCAAGATATAGAAGAAGCTCTAATCGGAAGATTGGCATATCTGAACGAAAGGTTCGTAACGGGAGAAGGTAAAAAACAATTAGAGTTTCTTGCCTCGGTTGATTCTTTTCCAGAAGCATTGAAAATGCAAGTCCAAATCGTTATAGACACTTTGACACATGGGAGATTGGTAATTGAGAATTTTTTGATTGACCACCAGAGTGACTTTGATGAGTTAGCAAATCTAGAAGAAAAGACTCCCCAACCAGGAGAGTTGATGAATGTATCACCCCGTACATTTAAAGTATTAGAACTCATTCAGAAATTAGATAGAATTCTTCCTTCTTCTCAAGGAATGAATTATCCTGAGGATATCAGTTGTATAGAACTTGTACAAGCCAGAGCTACTTATTACCAAACTTTAAATCATGTGAATCAACCCCTGGGACGGCGTACGACTGTTATCAGTAAAGAAGAAGAAATAGAGTATATCAAAAGAAATACTGAAGCAGAATCAATTAGAACCAGTCAGGAATTATCATCACATGTCACTGGTTTTGCGGATCTAATAAAAATACTGCAGAGCGGAAAACTCATATCAAAAGCCAGACAACAAAATGAGATAGGTACTTTTCAGGCAAAAATTACCTCAAAATCAACCTCCGAAATGCACCAAATTGTTTTTGATAGGAGGACTTTTCGTCCAGAGTATTCGTCACCGGAAGGATCTCCGAAAGTTCCACCTGTTGTTTTTATGATTCCTTCAACCTATTTATTATCGAACTACCAAGGAATGGATAGCGATGGGTGGCATGCTTTTGGCAAAAAGCATAATGAAGCTTCAGGAGAGATAGATGATTTTTCGATTGAAGTAGGTAATCCTAATTTAGTAATAATGGTTCCTGAGGAATACAGAGATACCTTAAGGTTACATCTAGCATCAATGGTTTCACAAGGGGAAAGTGTGGATGAGGTAGAAAAAAGAGTGAATATTGTTTATATGCCAGAAGACTGTTACAGAGAAAGCGAAACAGGAAGACTCCTTTATTCAAGTGATTTTATACAAGATTCAAGACCATTGCAGAAAGCATATAAGATTGCAAAAGGAAGATTACCAAAACAAAAACTTGTGCGAGGAAGGATTCTTAGGAACGGGAATTTGGGACATGGATCGGCAAGTTGGAATAAACCGCTTTCTCAGTATGTACAAGCAGTCCATTAATAGTAATTGAAAATATATTTAGTCCCCAAACTGATAATTCCCGTATTTGTCTTAATCTATTTTCACGCAAACCGTGCATTATGAATTTTCCTGTACCTGTTATATAGAGTTACAAGTAAGGTAACAAGTAGTGTGAAAAACAAAACTGTAAGTATATTGGGGATTCCATCTATATATCCTAACATTCCAACATAAGTAAGCAGAAGCCCATAGTTTACTAATCCCATAACTACGAATTCTTTTCCTACAGATTCCCATTTCAAACCACCGCCAACTAACCAGTTGTTTATAATTGTATTGGATAAAACTAGCGTCAGTACCAGAAATACTACCCTTAATCCTGTTGTCTCCACATGGGGTAACATTTGAGTGAAGATAATGCTTATCAGAGAAACCATAATGACTTTCTCAACTAACTCTTTGTTCTCCCACGAGATACGAGCTGGTTTGTTCGCTATCTTGAGCTTGTGGTTATCTAGGTTTTTGTCCACATCAAAGTGTAGCTTCCAATCAGGAGATGGAAGCTTTTTGAGGAGTAGTTTTACTCCTGCAAATACCACAATAGCTATGACTAGTAGGACTGGGACTACCCAGGGATTTTGAGATATGATTTCATTTACACCTGCGTCAAGGGGAACATGAAAGATATGTTCTTTTAACATATCTGTGGTATCTAGTTTGGCTATATGTATCCAGTATTCTTGTGGAAGTTTTATGAGAATCCAGATAGCCCCTGCTACAGAGATGAGTTTCTTTTTAGTCAGTCTATCAGGATTCCATCTCAAGCGAACGATTTCATAGAAAATAAAGAAGTATTCAAAGGTATTGGGAAATATAAGTAATACTAATCCTGCCCGTAAGAACTCATACAAGGTCGTACCTATCATACGATAGTAGAAAAGAAACCTACTAACCTCAAATGCTGATTTGTTGGTCCAGTTGCGAAAAGTAGAGATATAGGCAAGTGTTAGGTAATAAATATCTAGTGCTTTATCATAACTCTGATAGCCATCAAGTGGTAAATCTGTAAATAGCTGGAAAATTGTCTGATCAACTCCATCAAGTATAAGCGCAAGTAAAATACCAGGTAGAGGGTAACGGAATATTAAAAGGGGAATTAGAAACCTACCACCTATTACTAGCAAAAAGATTATTAAGTCTGTGTCCATTTTGTATATAAGATTGGTGTGATTATAGCAGTTTTTTTTATAGAGTGTAGTAGTTTTGTAATGATCAAAACTAAATAATTCCAATCCCTATTTAAGCAACCTCACTATTTTGCTATAATCAATAGTCTTTGAAAACTTAGCCTAAGTAGATAAAAAGTGGGATCGTAGCTCAATTGGTTAGAGTACCCCGACTTTCAGTCGGGGAGGTCGTCAGTTGAAGATTATAAAATGTTTAATGTATATATTTTGAAAAGTTTAAAAGATCAGAAGTATTATATAGGTTATACTGCTGATCTGGAAGAAAGGTTTTTGAGACATAATCAAGGAAGGGAAAGAGCAACAAAGAATAGATTGCCCTTCAAATTGGAATATAGTAGAGAGTTTACAACTAAAAGTGAAGCCATGAAATACGAAAAGTGGCTGAAGAAACAAAAGAGTCATGTGTTCTTACAAAATTTGATAGATAAAAAAGCGGGATCGTAGCTCAATTGGTTAGAGCACTCGCCTGTCACGCGAGAGGTCGCGAGTTCGAATCTCGTCGGTCCCGCTTTTTTATTTATAAACTTCTAGATCAATTGATTAGGAGCACCCCGACTTTCAGTCGGGGAGGTCGCGAGTTCGAATCTCGTCGGTCCCGCTTTTTTGTGTAAGCAATATCAGGTTAAGACAGAACTTAATCATATCCCTCCAACCGGTTATTTTCTCATCGACTTTTGTTTAACACTAATAGTGTGGAGTTTCCCAAGAAATTCACTGCCGTTTGTCCAGAATCCCCTCTGACTTGGTGGAATGTTTGCGTGAAGGCTTCCAGGGTTCTGTGGTCTATATTGGACGATTCAAATCTAGTAACAAACTCATTCAAGCTATTGGCTCCTCCGGGTATTGCCTGAAAAGTTGTGGAGTTTAAACAGTATCCTTTGACTACTTCCATAATTTCTTGGATATTTCCGGTACATAATAATTCTAATAAGTGATTCGCAATTTCAGGATCTGATGAGATTAAAGGATCTATTTCAGGATCAATCTGTGATACATTCCTCTTAACAGCTTTAAATAATTCTGCTTCAGTACTGAATACTTCTGGACTATTTGCATCTACCCGACTAGGGACATAATCTGGGTTTAGCCAGCTTAAGTATAGTAATCCTGAGGCAATACCAACTGGCCTACTTAGGGAATCATTCACTCTAAAATTTGCGGACTCTATCATATCTACCCATTTTGAATTAGTTAATCTGTTTTCGTGTGTTGAGAACCTCTTTCCTGAAATATGCGGAAGATGGGCCGAATCAAGTTTATAAAGAGATGGAACTATTATGATCGCCTTTCCATCAACAGGTAAAATTCTGTATATCTCTTCCAACGCCTGAGCTGGATTTCCTATATGCTCAATTACGTCAGCACATACTACAGTATCAAAATTACTCTCTTCGGCTATCGGTAAATTTAGGGCATCTCCAACAATCCCTCTGACATCGCTGTAAATTTCATGTTCGGGTAGATCAAGACTTCTTGCAAATTGCGGGTCAAAGTATGAGTAACTAAGGTCAAGTCCGGCATATTCTATCCCCTGTTTTTCAAGTTGGTATCGTAAAGAACCTGGTAGCTTAATTATGCCTGCAACATTTCCACCAATATCTAATACAACTTGCGGTTTTGGCTCAAAATTACCTAGAATTGCCGCAATGGTTTCATTTTTATATACTGTATATGGAGAATAAAGTGTTCTCTCTATATACATTCGTGCGTAGTAGGTATCATACATGTTTGAAAATTCAAAACTTAACTATATCATGGTTATATAAATTAAGACAAGTAAACTAATATGAAAAAACCAAAATTCATCTACTCCGATGTCGGTGGTGTAGTCCTTCTAGATTTTTCAGAGACTAAAAAATGGGAAGAACTAAGATCAGCTATGGGTGTAAATAGCACCAACATAGATAGATTCAACAAAGTGTGGGATAAATATGAAGACAGAAGGTACTTATGATATTGATTGGGACGTTGTGGTTGATAGTTCTGTGGTGAAATTACAGAAAAACGGACCTGAGATTTTTAAGTTAGCACAAAAATTGTGCAAGATTGAGAATCCGGAGGAAATTTTATTTGTTGATAATTCGGAAAGCAAGTTAGTTCATGCTGAGAAATTAGACTGGCAGACATTTTTGTATGATCCTCTGAAAGCGGAGGAGTTGAGTGTTGAATTATTTAATAGAATTAAATAACCAAAAATGGCGACAATAATATCCTCAGACAAGATAAAAAAGACCTTCTCGGATTATTCTCCGGATCAAGCAGAAGATTTTCATAGAAAGTCAGCGAAGCTCGCAGATAAAGAATTTACTAAAATATTAAAGACAAGCGATTTAAACAAAGTTATCCTGATGAATGGTGGCTCCGCCTCAGGAAAGACCGAATTTGTCCTTACACATTTGTCAGATGAACCAGCGATAATCTTTGACACTACTTTGTCTACTATCAAAGGTGCTGAAATAAAGATAAAAAGAATATTAAAAGCTCATAAAACACCTGAGATATATTCGGTTATCCCAGACAGGCTGACTAGGGCTTTTATCGCTTTCCTGCATCGTGATCGTAAATTTAGTGATGATCATTTTTATCGTACACATTCTGGTTCCAGAGAAACTCTATTGTGGATAGTAAAAAATTATCCTGATATTAAAGTGGAAATAATTGAAAGCTCTTATACTGAGGAAGAGATAATGACTTTTGAAAGATTAAAATTTGCTTCCAAAAAAGAATTTTCAAATTTCTTAAAAAACATACAGTTGTCGGAACCTGATATAATAAATCAACTGTAATAAAAACATTTTTGTTATCTAAAAATGAAAAAAATAAAATACGAAACTAACCAAAACCATCCACAAATAAAATCTTACAAGAAGGCTGTAAAACAAGGTAGTAAAAGTCAACACGTTCTACCTAAGGAAGGTTCTTGGATAGTTAAACGTGCAGGAGCTGACAAAGCCACAAAAGTATTTGGTAAACAACAAGAAGCTACAGATTTTGCCTCTGATATTGCAAAGAGGAATAAAACATCCCTATTTATACATCGTAAAAACGGAAGGATCAGGGATAGGATAGATTATCAGTAAGTCCTACTTATTTTATTCCCCGACCCGTTCACTCCCATTTCACCACATATCATTTATCCTACATAATATTAATTTATTATGTATAATTCATATATGAAAATACTATATATAGAAGATGAGGAATCCCTCAGAAAAGTAGTAAAAAGATATTTAGAAAAAAGAAATTTTATTGTAGACCTTGCGGAAGACGGTAAAGAGGCATTATCGAAAATACGCATAAACTCCTATGACTGTCTTTTGCTAGACCTGAACCTCCCTGAAATTGACGGGATCAGCTTATCAAAGAAATTAAAAGAGGAAGGCAGTGATATTCCTACAATTATGGTTACTGCTAGGTCTCAAGTTTACAATAAAATCGAAGGTTTTGGCGTAGGGGCGGATGATTACATCACCAAGCCTTTCGATTTGTCCGAACTACTTGCGAGAGTAAGAGCGGTAGTTAAAAGAAGTAGCAATAACAAAGAACAGATCCTAAAGTTTGGAAATTATGAGATTTATCCGGAGAGAAACATCATTTTCGACGTAAATACTAAAGAAGAAATAATGCTTAGCAATAAAGAAACCGGAGTCTTAGAGTATTTGCTTAGAAATAAAGGACGGATTGTTTCTGCTGAAGAACTTATGGAACATGTTTGGTATGAAGAGTTGGATAGTTTTTCTCAAACAGTAAAAACTCATATCAAGACATTAAGACAAAAAATTGACAAAAACAAAGACCTAATCCACACGGTACGCGGTAAAGGATATCAGATTAAGTAAGTTCACATACATTTCACCCAAACTATTTTAAAGTAATTTTTATAATTTATTTTTTTCACCATGCAAAACATTTTAGAAGTAAAAAATCTTACCAAAAAATATAAAGACGGAGCTGTCGAGGTAATCGCGCTCGATAATGTCTCATTCAAGCTCAGAGAAGGAGAAGATCTCGCCATACTTGGACCGTCAGGTTCAGGAAAAACTACCCTATTGCAACTTGCAGGAGGGTTAGACTCAATGACGAAAGGTGATGTAATAATTAGCGGTCAGAGCATAAAGAATATGAATGATCAGGAAATCTCTGATTTCCGAAATAAAAGAATGGGATTTATCTTTCAAATGATAAATCTGCAATCGTTTTTAACAGCAAAAGAAAACGTCATGGTTTCTATGATGATACTGGGCACACCTAAGCGCAAAGCAGAAGCGAAAGCTGATTATTTACTGGGGAAAATAGGCATGGTTAACAGATCCAATCATTTACCTTCGCAATTATCAGGAGGTGAGCAACAAAGAATTGCAGTTGTGAGAGCGCTTGCCAATGATCCCAAGATTATTTTTGCGGATGAACCTACCGGAAAACTGGATAAAAAGAATTCTGAATTAATAGTTGAAATTCTGGAATCACTTTCTCACGAAAAAGGCATGAGCGTTGTCATGATCACACATGATGAAAACATAGCAAAGAGATTCACAAGAATAATAAAACTCGAAAACGGAGTTGTTAGTAAAGATTTTTAATTTAATTATCTACTAAATATGAAAATAGCAAATATTGTTGATTTAAATACCAAGAAATTAAAAACAAGACCTAAAAAAGCACTGTTTCTGATAATTCCGGTCGTAGTGTTAATTACTTTGAGCGTAATCATATCCAGTCAGGTAAAAAACATCCAGAGTGCCTTGGGAAGTGGAGTCTTTAGTACAATTTCAGATCAATACACTCTGCTGACTGTACAAACAGAACAAGAAGAGTTTAATCCTGCCTCTTTTTTTAATAATCAATCGAGTTTTGAGCAAAACATGTTCTCAGAAAACGACATTGCCAATGTGGAAAGTATTGACGGGGTAGAAAGCGCTTCACTACAAACCACTATTCCCATAAGGAATGTTGAAACTTCAGATCTTTTTACCGACAAAACAGTTACACTTGATAATCTTGCTACACTCGATCAAAATTCAGCTGCTCTCTATACAACAGAAGATTTCACCTATACCGAAGGGGAGGCAATTCCTATCGTTTTAAGTGCCAACTCTTTTACCTACACTTATGAAGATTGGAGCAACGGGACAACGATTTCCGTAAGTCCACCCGGGAGAGGGGAACAAGGAGCCGAACCTCCACAGCCTGGAATGGGTATGAACCGCTTCTCTATCGAAAAGCAAGAGGCAATCGAGTACATAAAAGATGATTTGCTAGGGAAAGAGTTCACTATTGCTTTTGGTGGTTTGGAGGATATTCAAGGTTATACTGTATCGAGAAGTAGTAGTGGCATAACCGCTACCAAACTGACCGATGATGAATACAATGCTGAAATTGAAGAAAGGAAAACGAAGATATTAGAGTATTGGGATTATGAAAAGATTTCAACACCGGTTACTTATACCTTTGTAATTGCAGGAATTGATGAAAATGAGAATTCAAACAGAAATTATATCCCGGAAGGCTTTGCAGATGTACTTATGAGTACTTACATTAACAATGAAATCACTGCTAGAATAGTAGAAGAAATCCCAACAAGCGTTTTAAATGCGGACTTTATCGGAATTACTTATGATGGAGAAGAGTTAAGTTCCGGTGGGTTTGGCGGATTTATATCACAAATTGGCGGTAGGTTTGAAGAGAGAATGGGAAATCCAGGAGGAGATTTTGGCGGTCCCGATGGAGGAGGCGATATGCCAGCTGATGAGGTTTCGTTCTCTGCAATCTCAATCCCGGGACTGGTGATAGAACTTGATGGCAACAGCGTGGTTGGAACATTAGATGACGTGGATATATATTCTACTGCGACTCATTATTCGGACAGTATGAATGTATTACTTACTAGCATTACAGAGAGATCAGAAGTCGTTAAGGCGCTTAACAAAGCAGGATACTCATATCAGGATTTAGGTAATCTGGATGTATTCGAAAATCTAGAAAGCACTTTAGAAAAAGTGTCTAATGTATTTTTAATTAGTTTTGTTGTTCTGGTTTCAGCAATCGTTATATTAACTATGGGAAAGTTGGTTTCAGAAAGCACCGGAGAAATAGGAATTTTTAGAGCTATCGGAATGAGAAAGAAAGACGTCATGGTGATGTTTATTTTCCAATCTCTCCTGTATGTGGTGATAGGTTATCTGATAGGATTAGTCTTGGGAGTCGGTCTAAACTTTATCTTGTCCGGAGCTATTTCTGTATGGTTTAATTCTTTTATGAGTGAAACCGTGGTGCAAACTGTGAATGTGACAAATACAGTTGATGGAAGCATATTTACCAATATCAACTGGATATCAGTGATGACATACTCGTTACTACTTTTTGTTATTTCTTTAGTTGTGTCGATTATTCCATCAAGGAATGCATCTCAAATAAGTCCGGTGGAGGCAATAAAAAATGAATGATATTAAATTTACAAAATCTCTAAAATTTAAGATGACAATATGGTACTCGGCCATATTGTTGCTTTTCAGCTTTTTCTTTGTATTGGTCATGAATATCTCACTGACAAAATATATGCTTGAGAGTAGACCATTAAGACCATTATTTATTCCTGAACGCCCACCAATGATGGATGATGTTACAGAAGAAGAGTTGGAGTTAATCAGACGGTCGAGGCGTAAAGATCTGGAAAACATTAGAATAATTTCGGTAGTTTCGGTAATTCCACTTACATTAATAAGTTTTTTGGGAGGATATTTGATCGCATATCGGATGTTGAAACCGTTGGAGGAACTGGATAGAGAGATGAAAGGTAAAAATGCCGAGAATCTGCATACGCCTATTCCATTTCAGGATAATGGAGATGAGATATCATCACTGATCAAACAATTTAACAGTTTGTCTCTTCGGGTAGCGAATTCCTTCCGGTCACAAAAAGAGTTTGTTGAAAATGCTTCGCATGAGATCAAAACCCCGCTTGCTGTTATACAGGCAAATTTAGAACTGGCTTTGGATGAAAAAGATATTTCAAAGAAAGAGTTAAATAATTTACTACAAGAATGCAAAAATTCTGTTGCGTTCATGAATAAATTAACTGAGGATTTATTGCTCTTTTCTTTAATTGAAACCGAAATGACAATGCAAGAGATCAATTTGAACACATTGCTAACTGAATCAATAAGCCTGGTCAAGCCTCTTTTAAACGGGAACGGTTTTGAAATTAAAATTAATTGTCCGGAAAAAATAAAAATTAAAGGGAATGAAACACTCTTGATTAGATCGTTTCAGAATATAATCGAAAATAGTGTGAAGTATTCGGGAGGGACAAAGTTGGGGATAAAGGTGCTAGAAAAAGACGAAAAAATATATGTGTCTTTCAAAGATGATGGCAAAGGAATACCCAAAGACCAATGCGAGAAGATTTTTAACAGATTTTATAGACTGGATAAGTCCAGATCCAGGAAATTTGGAGGTAGCGGACTGGGTTTGGCAGTAACTAAAGAAATAATAGAACGACATGGAGGAGAGATAACCTGCAAAAGCGAAGTAGGCAAAGGGACTGAATTTAAGATATGTTTACAGTGACTAGAAAATCTGCTACTCTTTAGCAAATACATCTCGGTCGCTATCTTAAATTTTAGTTATAAAAAATGCCTGCAAACCCATCCGTGAAGCGATTTACTGTATCCCCCCCCATTCGGCACCTTCTGCAAGGTGTTACAAAGTAGGGAAGTACAAGTTTTTAAGATTGACACTTTTTCTCATTACTACTCTAACTCTTAGTGGGCTTTTTCTATTTGGTTATAAAGATTTTCCTCAATTTATAAAATCTGCCTTTGCGGCAACAATGGGGATTTGGGATTTCACAAACTCGTCAGACTATTCGTTTGACTCCTCGAAAATTGAGATTCTGTCAGGACAGGCGCAACTAAAAGAAACTGATAACTGGTACAGTACAAGTTGGTCGTATCGCAAAGACATAACAATTGACAATACAGACAACCCTGACACATTAACAGACTATCAAGTAAAAGTAGATATTGATTATAACTCCAGCATGCAGGCAGATTTCGACGATATTCGATTTACCGACTCAGACGGACAAACACTTTTACCACATTGGCTTGAGACAAAAGTAGATGAAACCGAAGCAACGTTCTGGGTCAAAGTACCAGCCATCGAAGCCTCGTCAGAGAAGATGATTTATGCGTACTACGGGAATAGTGGGGCAAATAACGCAAACAATGGAGACGACACCTTTGTCTTTTTCGATGATTTTTCTCAAGATTTAGATAAATGGACAGTTGTTTCAGGTACTTGGGAAATAGCGTCCCATCTACCCACCTGGAGCCTAACATCCATTGTCACAAATGGATCAGCAAGGTATTCTCACCCCATACTATTTCAACTTCTAAATGGAGACATTATCGTTGGTTTTAGTACGGACGAAGATGGGGATAAATTTAATTATAAGTTAGTCAGATCGACTGATGGAGGGGCGACTTGGGGAGATAAAACGACAATCGCGATCGGAACCGATAATTGGGGAATAATTGAAGGTAGTTTTGTGCAGTTAGACGATGGAACACTCCTAGTAGTGTATGGTGATGGCAGGTATACAAACTTAAAGACATCCACAGACAATGGCGTAACTTGGGGGACAGCGACAACCATCAACACTGGATCGCCAGCAATAGATAATCATCCGTCAATTGTGCAGTTGAATAATGGCGACCTCTTTGTTGCTTTTTATGAAGGCAATGACATAAAAGGGATAAGGAGTACGGATAATGGGGAATCTTGGGGTTCAAAAGTGACCATTTCAAATCAAGGATCTTCCGAATACGATCCCTCGGTCGTTCAAATGGCAAATGGCGATATGTTCGTAAGTTTTACAGATGATAGCAATGGTTCCGTAAAGCTCGTTAAATCAACGGATGGAGGGAATTCATGGAGTGGATTAACTACCATTGACGTTCAGGCCAGCGGACATGGTGGAAATATTGATCCAAACTTGCTCGTTATTGGAGAAAATAGCTTGCTGGTTGCGTTTGCTGTTGGTCAAAGCGGTGTTGATCGTCAGGTGTACATAAGACAATCTGACGACGGTGGTGTAACGTGGAGTCCAAGAGAGCTTGCATATCCTTGGGGCGACGCACACAGATTTAATCTTTTGAGGTTGCAATCTGGCGAGATAGTAGGGGTGTTAACAACAAAAGAAAACGATAATGACTATCATCCGGTTTTCATAAGAAGAGAGAGTGTCTCAATGGAACCCTCTCTAATAGGGTCGAACGCTCAAAACACTTTTTACTCCCATATTTATGCGACAGGATTGAATATAGATGACTTTGTGCTCGATGTTAGGGCAAATCTTGTGCATGAGAGCAGAGGCATTGCTTTGTTTTTAAGAGATTCCAAT
The DNA here is from genome assembly GCA_964420145.1 of uncultured Candidatus Saccharibacteria bacterium. Classification (GTDB taxonomy): domain Bacteria; phylum Patescibacteriota; class Dojkabacteria; order B142; family OLB20; genus JAJTYI01. The sequence goes on along the minus strand of CAYQRB010000010.1, from coordinate 10,872 downwards.
CCAAGTGCAATATACACCGCCGTGAACAGCAATAGATATTCGACCTACTTACGTACCTTCTCCGATCAGTTTAACTTTTACAAATATGTAAATGGAGTTGAAACAAATATATTTAGCACCCCCGTTTCTTATCCCAGCGGTCCCGGTCTTTGGTACGACTTTAGAGTTGTGGCGAATGGGAGTACCCTCTCCTCGTATATTAACGACATGACGAACCCTGTTGTTTCGGGAACCGACACAGCTCATACTGCGGGAACTATTGCTCTAGTAATTCCACATCAAGATGCCATTCAATTCAGCAATGTCAGGGTGCGTAAGTACGCATCCCCCGAACCGCCCACTAGTCTTGGTTCAGAAGCTAATGTTTACGACGCTGACATTCCGACTATCCAACCCTTCTCCCCGATGGTGTTCACACATTTCACCGGCTTCTCAGAAACCGCCACAAAAAACGGCGGGGAGATAAAGTATCAAATATCAAACGATGCAGGTACTACTTGGTACTGGTATGACTCCGGATGGAATACAACAGCATCTGGATATGTGGAAGCAAATACAGCGAGTGAGGTAAATTCAAATATCTCAAGTTTCCCAACCGGAGGTGGCCAATTTCTATTCAGAGCTTATTTTATTTCCGATGGCACACAGCTTATTCAGCTTGACTCAATAACGCTGACACACGCCGACGTTCCTTCGTCAACACCCACACCCATAACCACACCCACAACAACACCAGTCACCCCACCCGCATTCATAGAGCTGGATAAAATAGGCGAGGTTGAAGTAGTAGACGGAATCTATACCTACCGTTACCAAAACGGAAAGAATCTGACATTCTCAGGAACCACTTCCCCTAACGCACATGTAACTTTGACTATACAGTCAGATCCCATAACCTGCACCACACAAGCTGATGATGATGGGAATTGGTCGTGTACATTTACAGACGAAGTACCTGTCGGTCATCACACACTTACAGTGAGTGCGTATTATCCTGGAAGTGACACAATCTCTACACAACAATACATTTTGGGTATAGGTCGTGAGTTGGAGGAAACAGGTAATCCATTGATCTATCCACCGTTGGTGGGGATGAGTTTGCTGATAGTGCTTGGTTTAGTTACTAGGCAAACACCAACAATCCTAAAATCACGGAAACGGCGATTGAAATCGTACCAAGCTCGTATAAAATATGCCTTGATTTAAAAAATGAAACAGCTTTTTCTTTACTTGTCCTGTTTAATCCAGGTTTATCCAAATTTGTGAAAGAAAACTCACGATAACTAAAAGGAGCCAGCCAATGAACCCCAAGTCCAATCCCAAAAGTATCTAAAATTAGATGTGTCGCAGATGACATAAGTAGAGATAGGGTAAAAACAAAAGTGGTGGATTGCAGAAAATATTCGGTTATAAAAACTGCTATTACCATTACTAGCCAGAAAAATGGATAGTGTGTAAAGTCCCTATGGTGTTCTGTGATTTTTCTCCAGAGGATACTTAAATCTGGAGTAATAGAAAACATTATACAAACAGGGATAGTTATCCGGTGATCTATTCCGGTAATTTGGCTTGTTATCGTACCAACAGCGATTCCGCTAAATGTATGAGAGAGAAATGTCATAATGAGATTTTTATGAAAACTTGCAGTCAGCTAACTTTACTTTTTCAAACTATCTACCTTCTCTTGAAAGTCTTTTTTAACAGATTTGCTTTTATCTTTGAGGTCATCTTTCATTTTGCTGGCTTTATCTTCAATACTGTCTTTGGTTTCATCAAGTTTATCTTTGATATCTTTTCGTGTCTCTTTTCCAGATTTTGGTGCAAGCATAAGTCCTGCAAGTACTCCTGCTCCAACTGCAGAAGCGACTACCCCTACTTTTTTGACTATATTGTTAATACTTTTTGGCATTAATACATATTAATAAATAGAAAATAATCAATCAGGCTAATGATAAGCCAAATCCATTACTACTGCAAGTAGTATTGAATATTTATTTAGAGCAACCGCTATTTATGTAGGTTGGTATATTTGTGGTAGGCTTTCTCTAGTATAGGTATTTTCTCCGATATATTGAAAAATAGCTCGTTCTTGGAATTCGTGTAGGTTTTTTGCCCCACTATAACTAAATGCAGATCTAAGTCCTGCCGTAAAGTTCTCCACTACATATTTAACATCTCCTTTGTATGGGATATTCATACTAACCCCTTCTATACTACGATGGTTTTTCTTTATCCCATGATCTTTCATATATTCTGCTGATGCTTGCCCACGGTAGGTTTTGATACCGTTAATGATTTTTCCTGGAGTTTCTGTAGTCCCGGCAAAGATTGATCCACTCATAGCGATATCCGCTCCTGCTCCGAGAGCAAGTGCTATATCTCCAGGGTATTTGATCCCGCCATCAGCAATCAAGGTGATACCTTTTATTAGGGCTGAATCTAGAATTGCAGATAATTGAGGTGTTCCAGTTCCTGCTTGTTGCCTAGTATCACAGGCACTACCATTTCCTACACCGAGTTTGATCATATCAATACCAGCATCTTTATACATTTGGGCAACAGTATAGTTGCAAATACTTCCAGCAATTACCCAGATTTTAGGATATTTATTTTTAATTTTTGTCGCTTCGGTAACAATTTTACGCATACCTCCTTGTGCTACATCTATGAGTATCACTTCTGCCCCGTTATCTATGTAGTGTTTAGATTCTTCTAGTGCGTTAGCTAATCCAACAGAATAGACACAAGGGACTTTTTCTGTTGATAGTATTTTGCAAATTTTAAGATTTTCTTCTAAATCATCTTTCTTGTGTGCACGAGGGAGTGTACCGAGTGCTCCTAGTTTATGCAGAGTACGAATCATTATTTCTCCACTTATGCTATCCATAGCTCCTGTCATAAGAGGGACTTTAAGTTTGTATGGTCCGAATTGAGTAGAAATATCCACCTGTGAACGAGAGCTGATTTTTGAACTCTGCTGTAAAAGGAGTACATTGCGATAATTAAGACCCATAACAGGAGCAAAGGTATGATGAGGTAGGTTCGGCCAGTCAGCCGTTTTCCCTCCACCTATATAAAATTTATGTGACATTGTGGGAAGTAATTAAAACTCATTATACAAAAAGACAGGATAAATGCAACTAGCGTTAAGGCTCCTGGGCATCCAGTCTTTGATAGGTTCTAAATTTTTATTAAATATTTATATAAAATTAGACGAGAGAACAAGATTTTGCTATAGTTCTATTATTAATTATAAATACCTAACTATGACAGAGACTCCAAAAACAGAGGGGAATCCCTCAGAAAATAGTGTTAAAGTAGAGACACAAGAAGTGAACTCATCTGTTCGTTCATCACAGTCAGTTCCTGCTCCAAAGAAACGAGGTAGTAATACAGTAATTATTATTTTTGCTATTTTTCTATTATTGATTTTATGTTGTTGTTGTTCTTTTTTCTTTTTGTTATCTTCCTCCTCTAGTTTTATAGAGGAGGTTCAAAAAGAAGTTGAGAAAGAACTAGAAAACAGCCTACAAGTAACAATTCCAGCCAATATAGGAACACAAGACCCAGGACTTCAGCCAACAGAAGAGTCAGTTTCTTATACTATTAACGAAAGACAGGTAAATGAAAATATGGCTGTAACTCTTTTAACAGTTGAGGATCCATATGTTCCTACAAACACTTATGGCCTTAGTGAGGATGATAAATTGATTGCTGTAGAAGTCAGGATAAGCAATGATGGGATATTAAGTGAATCAGTCAATCCTTACTTTTTCCAGCTTAGAGATAGTATGGGGAATACTTACGAAAAAAGCTTATTCTTTGCTCGCGAACCGGAACTTCGTAGTGGAACACTTGAACCTGGAGGGGTGTTAAGCGGATGGATTACCTTTGCTGTTAAGGAAAGTAGTACTGGATTTGTCCTAATAAATGAAGACGCAACTACTGGAAACCAAATCGAATTTCAGCTTTGATAAATAGATATGTCTGTAGATAAAAACCTTCTGCAGGACTTAGAATACATCTCTTTGGAATTAAAAAAAGATGTAATTGTTATGCTTGATGAAGCTGATACTGGGCATATCGGAGGAGCTTTTAGTATTGCAGATATTGTTACGAGTTTGTATTTCCATATAGCGAAAGTTGATCCCAAAAATCCTAGGTGGGATGATCGTGACTATGTCTTGCTTTCAAACGGTCATGTTTGTCCAATTCTTTATGTTGCGCTAGCCAAACTAGGGTTTTTTCCTAAAAGTGAGTTAAGTCGACTTAGAAAAGTCAATAGCTTGTTGCAAGGGCATCCAAAGCTTGGTATCCCCGGTATAGAAAACACCAGTGGTTTACTCGGACAAGGAGTTTCCCAAGGAGTGGGTATTGCTTTAGGACTAAAGATGGATGGTCGGCAAAATAAAGTTTTTGTTTTAACTTCTGATGGTGAACATCAAGAAGGTCAGATATGGGAGGCGGTCATGTCTGCTGTAAAATGGCAGTTGAACAACCTGATCGTAATAGTTGATAGGAATCAGATACAGATTGATGGATATACAGAAGATATTATGCCATTAGGAGATTTAAGGGAGAAATATGAAAGTTTTGGCTGGTTGGCAGTGGAGATTAATGGTCATGACTATAAAGAAATCATATCTACTTTGGAATTCGCCAAGACAGTTGATCGGCCAGTTGCCATTATTGCACATACAATTTCGGGTGAAGATATAAGCTTTATGAAGAGGTTGTATCATTATCATGACTGGAAAGATGATCCGGAGGAAGTGAGGAAGGCTTTGGCGGAACTGGATGCAAAGATAAAGGAATTAGATGGTTCGAAACTGTAAGAAAGATTTAAGCAGACTATTATTATATAAAGGAAGGATTAAAGAAGCGCGTAGTGTATGACTGTCTGTATATATTATCTATCTGTTAATAAAAGTCTAGAAATTATGAACTATCTAGTCGAAAACTACAAAAACGAATCAGACCTCGAAAAACGAGCAATCCGTGACGGCTTTGGCGAAGCAATTGTACAGGTCGGAGCGAAAAACGAAGATGTAGTTGTGTTAAATGCTGATTTGCCGGGATCTCTCAGATTGGGGGATTTTATGGAGGCTTTTCCGGAGAGGTTTTTGCAAATAGGAGTTGCCGAACAAAACATGGCAAGCATCGCTGTTGGATTAAGTCATTATGGAAAAGTTCCTTTTATTACCTCTTATCCGGCATTTAGCCCGGGATTAAATATCGCACAAATCAGAATCGGCGCTATTAGGAGACAAAATATAAAAATAGTAAGTACGCATTACGGTTTGCATGTTGGTCCAGACGGCGCTTCCGCGCAGATGGAAAGTGATATTGCTATGATGAAAGCAATTCCGGGAATGATAATTGTCAATCCTGCGGACTTCAATCAGGCGAAGACATTGACACACCTGATTTCGGAAAATAATTTACCGTGTTATATGCGTTTGGCAAGGGAAAAATTTCCGATATTTCTAAACCAGGATGCGCATACTGAGATTGGAAAAGCGCAAAAACTTCTCGAGGGCGACAAGTTAACGGTAATTTCAACAGGCTCAATGGTTTATGAAACAATACAGGCGATTTTGTCACTTCCGGATCAAGGTGCCGGAGTCGAGTTTTTAAATCTTCCTACAATCAAGCCACTGGATGAACAGGCAATCTTAGAATCGGCACAAAAGACAGGCAAAGTTATAGTAGTCGAAGAACACAATATCTGGGGCGGGGTGGGCGAAAGTATCGCACGAGTAATATCAGAAAATCATCCCGTACCGGTAAAAATTATCGGGATGAATGACACCTTCGGTGAATCCGGAGATTTTAGAGAACTATGGAAGAAATACGGCTTGTCTCGCGAGGCTATTGGAGAAACGATAGCTAAAGCGTTAACAGAATGGTCAAGTAGTTGATCCTCAGATCTTAATCCATTCTAGCCGCATTGAGAAAGCCGGTACCATTTTCAAATTTAGGCGGAAACACAGATACTTTATATCCCGCGTCTTCAAGATAATCAACCAAGTCTTTATGAGTATTCGTCTCAGTTTCATGGAACTCCATGACTATTTTCTCAATGTGGCTTTTCAAAAACTTCTTGTCGGAATTGAGCAGAATATCGTATTCTGAACCCTCACAATCCAATTTCATAATCTGACATAAAGAGATTTTGTTTTGCTTGAAGAACTCTACTAAACTTAGCGCGCTTACTCTGTCGTTTTTGTCATTTTCGTCCGCAGTTATGTAGCTTTGTCCAAGGTTTACACCTGTTGTAGCCAGGATAACTTCCTTTTCAGAGCTATTAATTGCTAAATGAACAGGTGTAATATTATCTGTATTATTAAGCTTGATATTGGTTTTTAAAAGTGAGTAGTTTTCGTGACTAGGTTCAATAGCGAATATCTTGGATTTAGGACTTTGTTTCGCAGCCCAGATGGAATAATCTCCTATAAACGCCCCGATATCGATGATTGTGCCTTGTTCAGGAATTTCAAATCCGTTGACCAGGTAATCTTTATCCAAATAAGTTTCTTTGATAATCCACAAATCCATGATATTTCTTAGCTCAAACTTCGCCCCATCTTTCAGTTTGAGTAGGCTATTCTTTTTGAATAACAATCTAAATATTATCAAGAAATTCGTCTGAGTTAGTAATGTCAAAGAGGAGCTCAGATAATATTTAATTCTTTTATAAAAGTTATTCATGATCTTGTAAACAGATTAAACTAATTATCCCTTGATAGCTCTGAACTAAATTGATCAAAAGAAAGTTGGTTGGTTTTCTCGTAGATTCTTACTGTAGGATGATCATAAACCCAAAATGCTTCTTCCGCAGAGCTGTCGTTGATTTCAAAACCGAATAGTTGCGGATATGAACTGAATTCTTTGACTTTTTTATAACCTAACTCTCCGGTGTCGAGCTTAGAATAGTATCTTGTCATTATCGGGTAATCATTTGGTAATTCACCAATTGTTTTTCTAGCTCTATCGCTGGTTATAAATATATAGTCGGTGTTTTCCAGTGCTGAATACAATGTTTTAATTTTTTCTTCATTGTCGGGATCATACACTGTTAATTCCACTCCAGAATATGTATGTGGGGGTGGTTCGACGGTCTTGAAAGGAATAGCATCATCCCAGTGCTCTACTGCAATGGTTGCGTCAGGCGGAACATTTTCATATATCCAGTCGGAAGCGGCAACTCTTGTGGTTGTCTGACGATAAATGTTTGTGAAGGCAAATGCCCAGGAAAAGGTAAGCAGAAGTACAGTTGTAAGGACGACTGTAAGCAATTTTTTATTAATCGTTTTTAGTTGATAAAGGAAGTAACTCGCAAAAATAATTAAAAAAGGAACAACTGCAAAAAAATATCTTAAAGTTTTAGAAAAGTTTCCTCCCCGATAGACAAAACTAAGAATTATCCATACAAAAGCTAATAGTAATGGGGAGGTTAGCGGAGTGACCAGTTGGCGTATATGATAATGAACTTTTAGAAAACGTATTTGCTCGTAGATAAAGTAGACCATGCCAAACAAAACCGTGATACCCAGCGGAATTCCCAACCCCCAGATTAGCATATTACTTATGGGGAAGAGGTAAGGCGTAGTTCCCACCCATTGCCAGGAAGGAGGAAAAATCACCTCTCCGGCCATCGCCAGTCTCTGGAAATTGAGCGCATTTATGAATTCGGGATGCGGCGCGATGTCAAAGAAGCTGCTGTTTGCGAAAATATAAGGTTGCGCAAGCCGCAAGACAATATATGTTGTAACTCCAATCAGTAGAGCAAAATCTATGCAGTAAAGGATATTGCGGGCATGACTGATTTTCTTGAACTGATGCAAAAATTTCATGGCAAGAGCGAGAGCAATGATTGCTCCAAACACAACTGCTGAGATTTTACTTGCCAGGGCAAGGCCCATACTTAAACCAATCAATATACTGATTAGGCTATTTATTAGAGGAGATCGAACACGCAAAAATATTATGAGTAGGGAGAAGGTTGCTAAAATGAAAAAGGTTTCATAAGTATCAGTTGTAAAGAAATGGCTTTGCTGAATAGGCATAACTGCTACTGCATAGAGTAGTGCGGATAAAAGACCTAATCGTTTCTTATAGATATTGTTCCCGATAAAATATATTAGTAGGAGATTGCCGATATCTACAACTCCACTTATGGTTCTACCCACAATGGTGAGGTTGCTATAGTCTCCTAGCTCTAGGCTATCGGCAATATATTTTACAAAAAACAAAGGAAATGTCCCATAGATGTAATTACCGTAGTTCTTGTTAATAGGAGATAAAGGAGAGTTTACTGGGTCAAGATATTGTGCAAAGCTTTCTGGCCACTCGATTGCGATTGCTACCATAGTCATATATCGCTCATCAGGGTGAAGATGTGCATTGTCATCCCAGTTAGTTCCGGTAAAGCGAAAAATAGATGCTAGTATAATAATCATTACTAGGGCTATTATCTCTGCCGACTGTTTTAAAATTTTTTTCTTTATCATTAGTTAAGTTTAAAAAGATATGCTGTGTCGTTATTACTTAAAATATTAGTTTGTGTATAGGTAATTTTAAACTTAATCGTTTCATAACAACTGTCATTGTTTATTTCCCCTAAACTGACTAATATTATAGTTTTGGTTGTATCGATTTTACCGGTCTTTTTTTAGAGATTCTAGTTCTATTGCAAAGTTATTTTTATTTATTTTATGATCTGGTATCTGTATAAAGTGTGAGTGTATTTTCATAAATATCTAAATAATCTTTGATTGCTTTTTCTTTTGAGAAGATTTTGTTAACTTTAGATATGTCTGGTTTCATAGATTTCTCTAGGATATAGATTATTTGTTTTGCCAGATCTTTGCTGTTTGCTATTTTAGCAATTTTTCCTGCACCAGTTAATTGTATAGGAACTCTTACTCCAGGTAAATTTGTAGCAACACAAGGTGTCCCCTCAAACATCGCTTCTACCTGTACCATACCAAAGGCTTCGGTAGAGTTTGTGCTGGCTACAACTAAGACATTTATTTTGCGGAAAAAATAAGGCATATCCTCAGGAGGTATCTGTCCAATAAGCCTTATTTTTTCCGCATATTTCTCAAACAATGGTTGTAACTTTGCTAGATACTTTTCTTCCCCAACAGCATTGATATTACCCACTATAAACAACCTTGCTTCCGGATATTTTTTCCAGATGATTGGTAATGCATTAATCATATAATCAATTCCTTTATCAGAAGCAATTCTAGTTGCCATACCTATTCGTGGATATGGTGCTTTCTCTAACTCCTCTATTTTAGTCAATCTTCCTTTTTGTAATTCTACTATTGGAAAGACTTCGTGGGTTTTGTTTTTAAATTTTGATAAAACTCGTGAATGATTGGCAAAATCGAGAGTAAACGAAGCGATTGTATGAGAAAGTTTAAGTACAAGGATATGATTAAAATCAATTAGTTTATTTAAAACGCCACTTAAAAAGAATTTTGGAAGGGTAATATCACAAACATATGTTGAAATTACTGGTTTTTTTAGGATTTTACATAATATTGCGACAGGTAGCGCTTCGACTGAGGGGAGGTTGATATGAACTACATCTGCCTCTTTTATAGGGCTCCAAGCATCAAACCAGATTTTTGGTAAAAGCATTCCCTTATTAATTCTCAAAAGATACGGAGTACGGATAACTTTCACTCCTTTAATAATTTCTTTTCGTTTCAGAGATTTATTGTGTTGTGCCGTAAGCATAGTTACACTATGTTTTGATTTTGTATATTCTTCTGCAAGTCTCTGGAAATATAGTGTTAAACCACTAATATGTGGGTAATAGTATGTTGTTAACATAAAAATCTTCATTCAGTCTTCCTAAAAATATTAATTGTAGGTTGATCGAATACTAGAAAAGTTTCGTCATAGTTTAATGGAGCAAAAATCCCTCCGCTATAAAACCGTATTCCTAAAATATCTTCTAAATATGTAGTTCTTGTAAATTGTGCAACCTCTCTAAATCCTAATTCTTCACTAAAGAGTTTTCTGTAATGATTATATCCGTTTGGGAATCTTTGTGGTAGTCTTGCTCTAGTGGGATATATTCGTTCAGCGGGCACTATAATATAATCGCTTTCTTCGAGTAAGGTAGCTAGTTTTGACAGTTTATCTTCGTTATCATACTCATCATCGATATGGTAATAATCAAACTCGGTTATGTTGTGTGTTCCTAATTTTTCGTTAAATGCAGTCATTCCCATATCATAAACCTCTCCTGCAAACTTGTCTTCGTCACCCGAGTTGTCAGCTAGCCACTGAGAAGCTTCTATACGAGGATCCGGTTTTAGATATATTGTAAAAAAATTTACCCCTTGGGCTATGGCTACTATAGCGGTGAAATACAAAAGACTTTTTGCTCCGTACCTAAATATTTTTTGACTTTTAAGGCTGAAGTTAGCTAGTACCAAAACTGTTGCAATTATTAAAAATGGAGTAGCAGGTTGCATATACCGACTCCATTTTACAAACATAGTGAGATGAAAAAGTGTATATCCCATCCCAGTAAGTGTGAATACTATTAAAGGAAGTTTTACTTTCCCTCTGTCTTTGAATAAGAAGATAATTCCGTGAATTGTACAATACATAGTTAGAAATACGATTGAGAGGATACCTAGTACTGTAAGTGGCCAGCTTAACAGGCTAGGGAAAACATAGAAAAACTGGTAAACAAAAGGAATTGTCTCTAAAAACTGTTGTGTATAAAAAACAATCATTGTTCCTCTGGCAACGGAGCTTTCGTACGCTAGCGATCCCCTAAATGCTTCGTAATCCAGGAACATAAAGGGGTTTGTAGCGACAAATACTATTCCAATAAGCAAT
>CAYQRB010000009.1:0-30214 GCA_964420145.1 uncultured Candidatus Saccharibacteria bacterium | reverse complement strand
GACGAACTCCATTAGCATCATCCCATGTTCGGGTCCTAAGTTCCCCTTCTATATAAATTAACATCCCTACAGCTAGAATTTGAGCACAAATTTCAGCAAGCTTATTCCAAGCTACTAAATTATGGAACTCGGTTCTCTCTTGTACATTACTACCTCCATCTTTCCAGGTTGCATTAGTAGCAATACCAAAATTACAAACGACTGATCCATTACCGATTGTACGAAGGATTGGATTACGAGTTAAATTTCCAATCAATATGACCTTGTTTACTGATCTTGAAGTAGACATCCGGCGTTCTTAACAAATAAAAAATAAATTAATCTCCCGTACTAAGGAGATATCTTAAAATATCATTTTGAAATTTAAGGTGGTTATCTAATTGTGCGATTTTATCTTTCCCTAATTCAAAATTATATACAACATAATACCCTTCTTCATTTCCTTCTATCAGATAGGCTAGATGCCTTTTCCCCCATAAATCCTGATTTGTAACTTTTCCTTTGGATTTAGTAATATTATCTTCTATTTTTTTTAATACATTAGCACGGATGTCTTCAGTTAACATCGGCTTCATAATAAGCATCAATTCATATTTCATAAGAATTTCTTTATAGTTTACTAAACAAAACAATCAACACTCGCAACTAGCGATAGAAAAGATATTAGCACAATTACCAAAAAAAGAGAATATCCAAAATCATATTTTATACTTAAGCTCCGTGCTTAAAAACCACCACATCACCATCCTCTACTATATAATCTCTACCTTCAAGCCTTACCTTTCCTTTCTCTTTTAGCACCGACCAATTTGGAGTTGTTAAATAATCATTCACTTTAACCACTTCTGCTGTTATAAATTTTTTCTCAAAATCTGTATGTATTTCCCCTGCTGCCTGAGGAGCGGTAGAACCCTTTTTAATAGTCCATGCTTTTACTTCCTCTGGCCCAGCTGTGAAAAAAGAAATTAAATCAAGCAACCTATATCCAACTCTAGTTAATTCGTCTAATCCTCTAAATGTCATACCGATTTCATCCATTAACCCTACTCTCTCTATTTCTCCCATAGTAGAAAGCTCATACTCTAAAGAAATGTTAATTGGTAACAATGGGAAATCTTCATCTATTTGTGCTTTTTTACGCAACTCTCCAGATAAATCAGTATCTACACTTAACCAATCCCCATTTAATAAATAAATAAACGGCTTATCTGTTAGTAAAAACAGCTCCTTACGCATTTCTTGTAAATCTACACTACCTTCTTTTACTTTATGTCGATTCGCAAGCTCTCCCGATTCTAAAACCTGCTTTAACACTTTTAATTCCTCTAAGTATAATGCCTTCACATTATCAGACCTTGCTTCCTTTTCTATTTTTTTTATCCTATTTTCAACTGTTTCCAAATCTTTCAATATCAACTCCGATTCTATTACTTCACGATCATAGAGTGGATTGATTTCCTGATGAACATGAGTAACACCCTCTGCCGAAAAGACCCTAATAACCTCCACTACTGCATTAACATTACGAATATTTGCTAAAAAGGCATTACCTAACCCCTCTCCTTTATGTGCCCCCTTAACAATACCAGCAATATCAACAAATTCTACAACAGCTGGTGTAATTTTCTCCGGATTTACTGCTTGAACAAGACCGTCAAATCGAGAATCTGCCACCGCAACTACTCCAACATTTGGATCTATTGTACAAAAAGGATAATTTTCGGCAGGAACTGCTTGTTCTGTTAATGCATTGAACAAAGTCGATTTCCCAACATTTGGCAATCCTACAATACCAAGTGATAAATTCATAATATTAGATTAATTATTTATAAAATTATTTAATTTAACTCGAAAACCTCCTTCCTTTTTGGGATATATGGATTAAAACCTTTGGTTGAGATTTCTTTAGAGAATACCTCACTTCTTTCAATATCCGCGTGCGTAAGAAAAACCTTTTTTAGGTTTTTAGAATTGAAACTCTGAAGCCATAAAAGTAAATCCGAATTATCACCATGAGAGGAAAATCCTGTAATTTTTTTGATCTTAGCTTTAACACTAACCATTTTTCCATCGAGTAAAATATTTTGAGGACCTGCTAGTAACTCTCTACCCTTGGTCCCTTCTGCTTGATAGCCCACAAAAACGATAGAGTTATTTTGCCCTGGTAAATTGTTAATTAAGTGTCGTATAACCCTTCCACCCTCTGCCATCCCACTTCCAGCAACAAATACTGAATTATCTTTAATCGCCGACTTCAAGGACTGTTTATGTGTCCTCATTATTTTTAAGTTTGGAAATCTTAATAAACTTCTTAAATCAGAAATTCCTGTCATTTTGTATTTTACCTGATCATAATAGGTTGTATTATTTTCATATATAGATGTCGCTCTGATAGCCAAGGGACTGTCAAGGATTATTTTAATGTCCGAATTAAGTTTGTTGTTTGCAAAGGCAGTTTTAAAAACTTCAAGTAACTCCTGTGTTTTATGTACAGCAAAGCTAGGGATCACAACATTGCCATTTCTTTCAATAGTCTCCGAAATAATATTTAGAAGTTCATTTGTCGCATCATCCCTTGTTTGATGGACAACTCCCCCATAGAGTGATTCCATCACAATATAATCCACCTCTCCTAGATAACTTGGCAATGGATAAAAACTCTGAATCAATGATTCGTTCCTTCGTCCAAGGTCTCCCGAGAACACAAGTCTGGTTCCAGAAATATCTATACAAACACTTCCTGCCCCAAGAATATGTCCTGCCCTAAAAAATCTAATTTTTAAACCTGCTCCAATTTCCACCTCATTATCAAAATCAATACTTGTAAATGCACCTATCGTATTAAGCGAATCAAATGTTGTGTAAATGATATCTGATTGTCCGTGTCCACCACCTTCTGTATTCATACTATATACATTACTTTCCTGTATTTTCGCAGCATCTAGTAGTAGTATTTCTGATAACTGAGCCGTGGGTGGTGTTAAAAATATTTGTCCAGAAAATCCCTTACGCATTAACTTGGGTAACAAACCAGAGTGATCCATATGTGCATGTGTAAGTATCACAAAATCAATACTCTTGGGGTCAAAATCAAAATCTTCAAAATTTCGATGATAAACATCAACCCCTTGAAATAAACCGCAATCTATTAAAACTCTATACTGCTCGTTCTCTAAGAGATAGCAAGAACCTGTAACAGTTTCGGCAGCACCTAAAAAAGAAATTTTCAACATTGGTCAAAGATAAAAAATTAAAGTTGATTATTAGAGGGAAACTCCCTTGCAAGTTTCAATAAATTTTCTTTTTTGTTAAGTAATGGATCTTCTATCACTTCGTCCAAAAGATATTTTAATACCTGTCCCATTTGGGGTCCTTTTTTAATACCAGCTTTCGCGAGGTCATTTCCATCAATATCTAGATCTGTGATTTTAAGTATCATATCTTTAGATCGTACCTCTGCTATACGGTTTTGAAGAGATTGTATCTCCAAAGGATCAAACACAGACTTTGGATTAGCATTTGCATCAGCAATCCTGAGCTTAAACAAATCTTCAATATATTCTTCTCCTACATTACCTATAAACCTACGAATTGCAGAGTCTGTCCACCCACCTTGTTTTTCACTTTCCTCTTCAACAATACTCTCTAACTTGTTACCCTTGCGCCAATCTGCAGAAGGATAATAAAACATATGCCAGCGAATTAGCGTAGTAACTTGCTTTATCTGTAATTTCGAGAAATGAAGCCTCTCCATAATAACCCCCGCCATCTCAGAGCCAACCCTATCATGTCCAAAAAAATGTACTCCATCACTATCCTCACTTCTCGTTCTTGCTTTTCCAATATCATGAAGCAGTGCCGATAATTTTATAGAATCCTCCGAGAGATCCAGAGTAGTAAGACTATGCCTATAAACATCTTCTGTATGCCATTCTGGTTGACTTATCCCAATACACTCTAATAACTCCGGAATAAATAACTTTAGTAAACCTGATTCTCTAAAAAGCTCGATACCGACAGAAGGCTTAGGTGCATATTTTAATAATTTTACTAATTCATCTCTTACCCTTTCCATCGAGACCTTTTCCGCAATATGCAAGCATTTACCAATAGCTTCAAAGGTAACTGGTTCAATTTGAAAGTCCAAAGTTGCCGCTAATCTACATGCCCTATAAGCCCTAAGACCATCTTCGCTAAATCGCTCTATCGGGTTTCCCACTGCCCTAACCGACCTTCTTTTCAGATCTTCCTGTCCGCCAAAAGGATCTATTACAACCTCACTCTTATGTGAACCCTGGTCATAAATATTATCCAAATCAATGGCCATTGCATTGATGGTGAAATCCCTTCTAGAGAGATCCTCAGTAATTTCATTTGTAAACTCTATCTTAGCAGGCCACCTACCTCCAAAGTAATCCTCCTCTTTTCGAAAAGTAGTAACTTCTACATCAAAGCGTTCTCCCGTACGATTACTAGCAATCACCAGAATAGTACCAAATTTCGCATTAGTACTAACAGAATGTGTGAACAAAGAAGATATCTGTTCAGGCAAAGCATCGGTAGCAATATCATAATCTTTTGGCTCATTACCCAACAATAGATCTTTTACTGCTCCACCAACTAAATACGCCTTATAGCCAGAGTTAATAAGTACATCAGCTACATTAATTACATACTCTGGAATATATTTTGTTATTTGATTTATCTCCACAATAGTATTATTAAACCACGATTCAAAAAATAGTACCACAAACTATCGTCAAATTATACACAAATGATACACAACTACCGTGAAACAATCCCTTTGTTTATGTAAAAAGGTGTTTACGAAACATTTTTCTTAAAGTACGGGTAGAAAAACAATTGTATACAAAAAGGATTCATTAACTACATACAACGAAAGTGGGATCAGCTCATTGAAGTACGGTTTTCAAGAGAACGAACAAGAGTGAGTTTATCGGTATAATCCAAGTCCGCACCTGTCGGAACACCTCTAGCTATGCGAGTAATTTTTATTTCAGGAATATTTTCTAGGTGCTCGGATACATACATTGCAGTAGCTTCCCCTTCCAAGCTTGGGCTAGTAGCGATAATCAGTTCAATATTACCAGATATAAATTTCAATCTACGAAAAAGAGCTTCAATTTTCAAATCTTCTGGACCAACACCTTGCATCGGAGAAAGCAACCCACCCAAAACATGGTACCTACCGGTAAACTGTTCTGTTCTTTCAAAAGCAATTAAATCCAAAACATCTTCTACTAGCATAATCTGAGAATCTGTACGATTATTATCAGAACAAACGACACAAAGGTCGCCATCACTTAGGTTTCCACAATTTTCACATAAAGATATATTGCTTTTAAGATCAACCAACGACTTAGCAAAATCCTCAACTACAAGTTTATCGGTCTTCAACAGAGATAATGCCAATCGAGAAGCAGATTTTGGTCCAATGCCTGGTAAACCCGAAAAATGATTTATAACTTTTTCTACATCTTTTGGTAACAACATCCTTATCCTCCAAGCATCCCTTTAATTTTATCCAGATCAAAATCCTTCATCATCTCCTTCTGTAGGTTCTTTTGAGCAGACTTCCAGGCCTGTTTTAATGCTTTTACTAGATCGCTTTTATTCTCTGCACCAAGTAATTCTTCGTGAATCTCTATGTTCTCTATTTCCTGCACACCATTCATAACAATTTTAACTAATTCGTCATCGCTTAACCCCTCCACACTAACCTGCTTCATTTGCTTCTGCATTGCCCTTGCTTCTTTTTGCATAGTGTATAAATCTCTTGCTTTTCCAAACATAATAAATATTTAATAATTAATATCGATAACCAATTTTACCTTGTTTATAACAATATATCATAAAAAGAATTATACGAAATCACCAAAGACATCCTCAATCACTGATATATTAGAACTACCCGACTCTTCCTCAATTTTGGTATTTCGGGCAAGTGAATCATTGATAGCAATATCAAGAACTAAAACACATCCATAAATATTTCTAGCCAAACCTTGAAACGCAGTATTGATTTTACTGCTTTTCAATTGTTTCTGATGAAATGAATACGGAACCTCAACCAATAACCTCCCCTCAATATAGTCTTTTAAGAACACATTTACCAATAATGCCGCCAGATGGGGATTAGCCTTTTTTGCATCATCAATTAATTGACTCCACAAAGTACTTACTTTATCAAAATCTAAACCTGTTGTATTTTCTTCCACTTGTATGTCCTGTACTTGTTGCACCTTCTGCTTCTTTTGTGTCTTCTGCTCCAATTTGGCTTTTTGTCTATCCTCTTTTTTCATCAAATCTGGTGTTGTACTCATATCTTTTGGTTTCAATCTCGATGTATCACCCGAACCTACACTTCTATCTGAACTACTTTTACTAGATAAAGATAATCCTTGTTGTCTTGTACCATATTTCTCACCCTTGCTATTTAATAGCTCAACTATACTTAGAATAGCCATCTCCAAAGGAAGGGAATTAACCAAACTAGATCTAGATCTCTCTTGTGCTTCCAAAATCTCCTTAATAAAAATAAAAAGGAAATGTGTGTCATATTTAATCATCATTCCTGATATGTTCTGAGTTAACTCCTTTCTCGCCTTTAACAATAACTGTTTAGTGTATTGAATAAAATCAACTCCACTATCCCTAGCCTGTTGGATTATTTCAAAAGATTTCTCAATATTGCCCTGTGAAGCATAATCTATTAATAAATCTGTGTATTTAGTATCCGCTAGACCTAATATAGAACTAACTTCTTCTAAATTAATCTCAGAATCTTTTTTGTACCCAATAGAAGAAAGAACTTTCTCTAGTATAGACTCTGCATCACGAAAGCTTCCACCAGCTGTACCAACTATCATATCTATCGCTTCGCCATCATAAGAGATTTTTTCACACTTAAGTATATACTCAAGCTTTGCCCTAAGTTGATCATCCGAAGCAGACTTAAAATCAAACCTTTGTGTCCTAGAAATAATCGTCAGTGGTAGTTTATGTACTTCTGTGGTAGCCAAAATAAACACAACATTCTTGGGTGGCTCTTCAAGTGTCTTCAAAAGTGCATTAAACGCCTCACTTGTAAGCATGTGTACCTCATCTACAATATAGGCCTTATAGAGACCTTCTACGGGTAAAAACCCTATCTTTTCTTTTAGATCTCTAATTTCATCAATCCCCCTATTTGAAGCTGCGTCAATTTCGATTAAATCCATAAATCTCGATTCGTTGATAGCTTGGCAGTTAGAGCATTTATTGCAGGGATCTGCACCTTTCTTGTTACTACAATTCAATGCCTTAGCAAGAATCCTTGCCATTGAAGTCTTTCCTGTCCCTCTTGGCCCAGTGAAAAGATATGCATGTGAGACTTTATTTTTCTTTACTGCTTCGGTTAGAACTTTCTTAATCGAGTCTTGTCCAAAAATTTGAGAGAAATCTTGTGAACGATATTTACGATAAAGTACTTGCGACATGGCAGTTATCCTATAAATATGAGAGATTTAAATGCAGAAAGATCTACTATATAACCTTACCTTTTTTGGCCATTCTCCTCTTTGCTGATCTTCGTCTGCGTTTCATTTTAGCCCAGACCTTCCTCTGTTCGTGAGCTTTGGTGGTGTCTTTTATACGGTAGCGATTTTTAAGAATCTCATTAGGGATGTTTTCCCTATTGGCTTCCCTCCATAGCATTTTTAATGCTTGGTCTACCGACATCTGATCATGAACAATAACTGACATATTAATTTACCTCCTATTAAATATTTGAATGCTGATTATAGCAGATTATTTCACTTAATAATACCCAAAACCTTATCACTTATTCTTCGTGGCCATTCAAACTGTACTACATCCTTATATACTATAAGTAAGGTTAGTATTATCAACAACACAAAAAATACTTGACCAATACGGTTCTGTGTAGTGGTCGAGATTTTCTTCCCTCTAATTTTTTCGATAAATAAAAAAAGTATATGTCCCCCATCAAACAGTGGTATTGGAAGAATATTCATAAATGATAATATCACACTTAACATAGCTACTAGATTCAAAATACTAATAAAGTTATCACCTTTCACAAAAGTAAATGTAATATCTACAACAGCGACAATACTATTCACTTGTGAAGAAACTGGCTCTATACTTTTTTGCCTAAATGCATCACCAATAAACTTACTAAAAGCACTAGTATTATATAAAAGCAAGTTAGAGGAATGTAAAAATCCACTAGCCCATTTATTACCACCGTAATAAATTCTTAATGCATTTTGGTAATAAGCCGAATTCAAAACTGGAACTGCCCCAAGAATAGGCTCATTATCAGGGGAATTTGGGAGATCAACAAGTGTTGTTTTGGTACTCCCATCTAAATCAATATAAAGGAACTCTACTGTTTTTCCCCTATTCTCACTCAAAAGTTTTCTGAATTGATCTGTATCTTTGAGTTCTATCCCATCAAAAGCTAAAAGGACAGACCCCGAAGATAACCCAGCTTCTTTAGCTGCGGAGTCCTCTGCAACATTTAGTAACAAAATCCTATCCCTAACTTCACTATCAAAATTAGTAAACAAACCATCTCCTGATAATATCATCTCCGTTTGAGTTATGCCATTGGCATTTTGTATCTCTACTGGTGTTTTTTGGTTATAGTTTTTAGCAAGTAAGGTATCGAAAAGCTCCATACTTGTGATATTTTGATTATCATAACTTATGATTAATGAACCCTCATAATCACGGTATTCTTCTCTATAAACCTGAAAAAGTACGGGCGGATTAGAAGTTTGTGCTCCAAAAAATCGAGGGTTTCCAATTTTGGTCATATCCACAGTGAAATTTGTGAACATAAACATAATATAAAACAATACAGAACCTAAAACAAAATTCATAAAAACCCCCGCTAACAAAATCATAAGCCTTTGTGAAAAACTTTTATTATCAAAATTCTGAGGATGATTGGGTATAAATTCATCTACAAGATATCTCTCAAGAAGTATAAGTTCTTTCTCTGATAATTTACTCTTTGGGTCTTCTATAAAATTAACTAACTGCCGGTAATCACTATCTTTTTTATGTAAATCCCGTTTCTTGAGAATATTATCTATCGTAGTCTTCTCTGATTTTGTAAGTGGTTTAGAATCATAACGCCGAAAACTTGACCCATCCATATCACCGAGCATTTTCACATATCCGCCTAACGGAATAAGGTTAATTCTATATGTAACATTTTTATATTTTTTAGAAAATAGCTTGGGACCAAAACCAAATGCAAACTCCTCTACATAAACTCCGGCACGCAAAGCTACAAGAAAATGCCCAAGTTCATGTACAAATACAAGTACTCCGAAGATTAAAATAGTTAAGACTATTGTAACAAGATAATCCATAATTTCTTAAACTGATATTAGCTCTTTTTCTTTTTCAGAAGCAATTGAATCAAGCCTTTCATTATATCTGTCAACTTCTTTTTGTAATTGCTTTTCTTTAGTATTAAAATCATCTTCCGAAATTATTTTGTCTTTCTTTTGTGCTTCAAGTCCAATTAGTATTTCTTTTCGTATCTGTCGTATAGTAATTTTAGATTCCTCTACTTTTAATTTCATAATCTTGACATACTCTTGTCTTCTTTCTTCTGTAAGAGAGGGAATTGGTAAACGCAGATTATCTCCATCTCCTATGGGATTGATACCTATCTCAGCAGATTCAATCGCTTTTTTTATTTCTGTTAAGGTGGTCTTATCCCAAGGTTGTACTAGTAAAAGTGTGGGATCAACAACTGTAACATTAGCGAGCTGTTTAATTGGCATTCGTTGACCATAAACCTCTGCCTCTATATCTTCCACAAGTTTAGGATTAGCTCTTCCAGCACGAATTGATGATAAATCTTTGAGTAGATGTTCCTCTACTTCAGTAAACCTTTTTCCTGCTTGTTCTAGAGTAATTTTCATATAATAGAAATAAAAGACTATTTGATATCATAGCACGATATTACCCAAACTATCCAGAGTACCCAAAGGCTCAATTTACGCCACAGACAGAACCTTGTGTATTAATTTTAATTCTACAGAATTTGCTAATTTCTATTTTCTCTCCAATTGCCGAAACCGCATCGTTAATTAAATCTTTGATCTTTTTCGATTCATCTTTTACATATACCTGCTCTAGCAATACTGTTTCCTCATAAAACTTTTGTAGTCTTCCTTCTACAATTTTATTTAGAATTTCTTCTGGTTTATTACCCGGGATTGATTTTTTTGCTAGCTCTTTCTCTCTGTCTAAAACATCACCTGGGATATCTTCTATACTTATGTACTCAGGTGCTACTGCTGCGATATGCAAGGCAAGAGAAAATGCTAATTCACGAAATTTCTCATTTCTGGAAGCAAAATCTGTTTCAGAGTTAACTTCAACTAAAACACCTAGATTACCATCTCCGTGTATATAATGTGCAATAAATCCATTGGCTGCTGTTTTATCAGATCTTTTAGTTGCCTTAGAAATCCCTTTCTCTCTCAAATATAATACGGCTTTATCTATATCTCCTTTACTATGTTCAAGGGCTTCATTGATACTGTTGATCCCCGCACCCGTTAAGTTTCTAAGTTCTTTTATTTGTTCTAGTTTTGTTGCCATCTTTTTTCGTTAATATATAAAATATTATTTTTCTTGTGATTTTCGTTCCTCAGATGCCTTTGCTTGAAGCTTGCGTTCTCTCTGCTTTTGAATATTTTCTAAAATCCCTTTTGTATCACCCTTTGTCGACTTAGCCATCCTTGGTGCTTCAATAACAGGGACCTTAGGTGCTTCCCCTACTTCTACTAACTCTTCTTTCTTCTCTTCTACTTTTAAAATTTTAACTTCAAATTTAGAATAATCAACAAATTCGTGTTTTATCCCTTTTCCTTTGTTTCCTACTAGGACGGCATTGGCAAAATATCCTACTAGAAGTTTTAGCGAGCTTATAGCATCATCGTTTCCGGGCACAGGATAGTCCACTAAGTCAGGATCTGTATTGGTATCCACTATAGCAAAAACAGGAATTCCCAACTTTTTAGCTTCTGTAATAACATTGCGTTCATAATTAATGTCTACCACTACCACAGCTTTTGGATAACTATTCATTGTTTTAATACCTTCATAGAGACGGTTTAGCTTTACCCACTCCTTCTTCATATTAGAAACTTCAAATTTGGTTCGACCCTCCACTCCGGTTTGAAATTCAGTTTCAAGAGAGTTAAATCTCTTAAGGCTTTGTTTTATTTGTTCAAAGTTTGTTAAAAGTCCTCCTGGCCAACGATTTATGATATAAAACGAACCAGATCTAATCGCTTCCTGTTTTACGATATCACTTGCTTGTCTTTTGGTTCCTATAAATAAAATATCTCCGGTTGTTGCAATTTTACTTAAGGCATCAACCGCGACTTGTAACATTTCGACAGATTTGGAAATATCAATAATATGAATATTGTTTTTTTCCGCAAAAATATACTTTTGCATTTTGGGATTCCACCTTTTGGTTTCGTGTCCGAACTGTACACCAGCTTTTAAAAAGTCTGATATATCCACTTTAAGAGAAGTAGAAGCCGTGCTAACTGCTTCTTTAGTTGTTGGCGTATTGGTCATTGATATAAATAAACATTCTCTTTTATGCCTCCACCCATAAGATTTTGTTTTCACAAAACAAAGAGAATTTCGATTAAATTAGGGTGTGCGAATTATTTTGTTATTATAACACAACTATCTATTCGGATAAAAATTGTAAATTCTAAAACCTATTGCAACCGTTAACACAATTAACACATTAAAACACCATCGAAATACACCATTTCTATTAAAGTAAATCTAAATTACTTTTTCTCTCTTTTAACTCTTTGGTATTTATACGCAAGACATCTTTTGTTTTGGGATATTTGGGATGAGCCCAGAATTCACCAAATCTTCCTCTACGCAAAACCATTGTTTTACCATCTTTTGCCTTTGGTGGTTTCCCATAAATCTGTGTAAAGATCTTCTTAGAGAACTCCAATGGTTGTGCATCCTTTACTTTTGGATAATCAGGATGTGCCCAGAAGTAACCATATCTACCCTTCTTTAAGAGATAGTCTCTACCATCTTCAGTAAGAGGAGCAGTTTTATATTTTTCCAGAAACTCTTGAGACTTCGTATCAATATCTTTAGATTTATCATCTTCAAAAGATTTCATCCCCTTACATTTAGGAAAATCTACACAACTATAAAACTTCCCATACCTACCAAGTTTAACAATCATCTTCTTTCCACACTCAGGACATACCTCCTCACTTTGGGCTAAGACCGTATAATCCTCTTTTTTTATCTGTCCTCGTTTTTCTTCTAAATTTTGTTCAAATGGGAGATAAAACTCTCGTATAGTGGCAACCCAGTCTTGTTTACCCTGTGCTATTAGATCAAGTTTGTTTTCTATACTTGCAGTAAAGTTCATATCAACTATTTCGGTAAAGTGCTTTTTAAGAAGGTTAATCACAACTATTCCAGTATCTGTTGGTACTAAACTTCTTCCATCCTTCTCTATATAATTTCTCGTTGTTATTGTAGAAATAATCGGTGCATAAGTAGATGGTCTACCAATCCCATAACCCTCAAGTGCTTTGATTAAGCTTGCTTCTGTATACCTAGCAGGAGGTTCTGTAAACTTCTGTTCTGCACACAAGGTATTTAAAAATAATTCTTGTCCTATTTTAAGTTCTGGTAACTCCACTTCCGTAAACTTCTCTGGGTAAACTGTCAAATATCCCATTGATATCAACCGTTGCCCAATCAAATGAAATAAATAGTTTTCAACTTCTATTATTACTTTAGCTGATTCTATAGTTGCATCAATCATCTGTGTAGCAACAGTCCTTTGCCATATTAGCTCATAAACTTTTTTATGTTTATCACTAAAAGGAATATCTTCAACAGATTTCCCAATATCCGATGGTCTAATTGCCTCGTGAGCTTCTTGGCTCAGTTTAGATTTAGTCTTAAAAGTTCTAGTATTTTCAAATAAATTTTCCTTTCCATATCTTTTTGTTACAAATGTCCGAATCGCCTCAATAGCCTGGTCAGATATGTGCAAAGAGTCTGTTCTCATATAAGTAATTAGGCCAGCCTCATATAAGTCCTGTGCCAACTTCATAGTCTGTTTAGCACTATAACCAAATCTATTTACAACAGTTTGTTGTAGTGTACTTGTGATAAAAGGTGGTTTTGGTTTTCGTGTTGATGTTTGTTTAGAAATATCCTTGATTATCCATCTTTTATTTAGCAGTTTCTCTATAGAGGCCTGCGTAATCTCTCTACTAGTCAACTTGGGAGATTTTCCATCTACTTTAACCAGTTTAAATGGTAAAAACTCTTCAAATAAACCTTTTGTATTTTGTTCTACTGTCTTATCAGGATTATAATCGATTAGTTTAAGTATGTTTTTGGCATCTTTATCTTTTTCTGACAGATATGCCAAGATATTCCAATATTCATCAGTCTTAAAGGCTAGCCTCTCTTCCTCTCTATCAACAATTAATCTTAATGCTACAGACTGTACTCTACCAGCTGATAACCCATAACGGATCTTCTGCCATAATAGAGGAGAAAGTTTATAACCAACCAATCTGTCTAGAACCCTCCTGGCTTGCTGTGCATCTACCATATCATAGTTAATTCCGTGTTGTGTTTTAAGAGAATCCTGTATTGCTGTTTTTGTTATCTCTGTGAATGTAATCCGTTTAAGCTCTTTTGTTTTCGATTTTAAATTCCCCTTTTTATCAATCATTCCGAGTTTCTGAGCAATATGCCATCCGATTGCTTCTCCTTCTCTGTCACTATCCACAGCTAAAATTAAACTATCAGAATCTTTAAATGCCTTTTTTAAGGCGGATAATGATTTCTCGTTTGTTACTATGTATTCTGGTTCAAAGTTGTTCTCTACATCGATTCCTAGTGATGATTTTGGCAAGTCAACCACATGTCCTTTGGATGCCATAACCTTATAGCCCTTTCCTAGATACTTTTCTATTGTTTTTGCCTTTGCAGGCGACTCAACTACTACTAATTTCATAATTTTTTAATTTGATTTCATATTATACTTACCATTGTTATTTAAGCAAATTAATCCTTGTATTTCCAATGCCAATAATACTTCTTTTAATAAATCAGCTTTGATCTCCGCTTGGCTAAGAATATCATCAAATGTTAACGGCTCTACTCTTAATAACCCGATTATTTTATTTTCAGGAATATCATCATCTTTTGTAGTTTGTGTTGATTTTAGAAATACTAATTGCTTGGGAAGTATATCATTTAGATCAGTAAATAACTGCGCTTTATTATTTTTAATCAATAAATTACACCCTCGAGAATACACAGAATCAATGTTTCCAGGAACTGCATATACCTCTCTGTCATACTCAAATGCCAAATTAGCAGTAATTAATGCACCACTTTTTATAGGAGCCTCTATAACTAATGTAATCGGAGAAAGCCCCGCAATTATTCTGTTTCTCTGTGCATAGAGATACTTATCCCAAATATATCTATATTTCGGTTCACTAATCACAAGTCCTTTTTCTGAAATCTCTTCAAATAACTTATAATTTGATTTTGGAGATGGATTGTCCAAGGTGGTGGGTATAACTGCAATTGTTTTCGCAGATACCTCAAGTGCACTCTTATGTACAATCGTATCAATCCCCAACGCCATACCACTTATAAAAACAAAATTATGCTGAGCAAGTTTAGAAACCATATCTTGTACGACCCTAGCACCATACAAACTATGTTTTCTTGTTCCCACAATACTTATAAGATTTGAATTTTCCAACAAAGAAATATCTCCCCTATAAACTAGAGCTATCGGTGGATAAGGGGTCTGCAGTAATAGATTAGGGTATTCATCATCACCATAGACTATATAGCTATCTTGTGTGTTTTGAGCTAGTTCCCAAATATAAGCATGCGACCAAGACTTTTTTTGTTTCCTACTTCGAAGGTTTTTATACAGCAATATATAACTATCTTCTGAATCAAGAAACTTCTTAATACTCCCATATTGTTTTAGAATTTTTAAGAAATTCCGAAAACTTAAGTTTGTATGAGAGATTGCAAACCTAGCTTCTTTCTCAGCTTTATCTAACATTTACTTTGGTAATCATTAGCCAAATATAAACCAAAGCATAAATAAAATTTCTGGAAAATTTATGGTATCTATAAAATATCTTGACACTGAGGAGCAAAATCTTTTTGTATACAATTTATAAATTTTTTAATTATAGGAACAGTTCTATACCCTCTACCTCCCCACTGTTGCATAACAGTAAAGCAATAGTTTTCCCCTTGATCTTCAAAACAACCAATCACCCACGAATGTGCTCCTGTATATCGTTTTCCAGAGATTATTTCAGAAGCATCAGCAGAACCAGTTTTTATAATTATATTACCTGGTAGATTACTCAACTGACTTCCACTTCCTCCTTCTTTTGTGGCCATCCTCATTCCTTCTTTAATTATATCTAGGTTAGTTTTAGATACATCCAGTTCACGCAATACTTCGCTATTAACCTCTTTCACGGTTTTCCTGTTTTGGTCTTCTATTTTCCTTAAAACATGGGGCTTTAGAACCTTTCCCCCATTGTTGATAGCAGAAGCAGTAACAACCATCTGTATTGGGGTGACAGTCAAAAGTCCCTGACCAATCACACTATTACAATCATCTCCAACATACCAATTCTCACCTAAAAGTCTTTTTTTCGACTCTGGTGATGGTAGTGTTCCCACCTGTTCTCCGACAAGGTCTATACCCGTCTTCTTCCCTAGACCATATTGATCTGCATAATTTAAAACAGAACGAATTCCATCTGCATCGCTATTGAGCCTCATAGCTACTCTACAAAAGAAAAGATTACTTGACTTACTTAGCGCAGATTTTATCGTAAGGTTTCCCAAAATCTTTCTATCTGCTTCACAAAACTCAATACCTGCAGATAATTGCATACATCCTTCTGAATTAATAATTGTATCTTTATTTACAACATTGGTTTCCAACGCCGTAGTAGCAGTAACAACCTTAAAAACAGATCCTGATGGGAGTTGTAGCGCTATGGGACGATTTAGTAGAGGCGTTTTGTCATCTTTAATTAGTTTATTATATTGATCACTTCCAATTGTGTTGATAAAAAGATTGTTATCATAGCTTGGAAGGCTGACAAGAGCTTTTACTTCCCCTGTATCACTATTCACCACAACTCCAGCAGATGCAAATGCTTCTGTTTCTTCTAAACCTGCCTGCATAATATCAAAAAGCTTTTTCTGCCATTTTGAATCAATTGTTAAGTACACATTTCCCCCATCTTCTACTTGTTCTTGCTGAAAAGTAGTTTCTAAATCTTCAAGATATTGTCTTTGAACTACTTCCTTTCCCGCTTTTCCCCGTAAATAATTATCATATACTTTCTCTACTCCAGTTTTTCCAACCTGAGAAATCGTATAAACACCCTCGCCTAGCTCATCTTCTGTAGGTTTTCCTATATAGCCTACTAAATGTGAGAAATATTGTGCATCTTTATACATCCTCAGCGACTCACTTTCTATGTAGGTTCCTTCCATATCTGAAAGCTTTTCTACTAATTGGAAATATTTATCTGAATTTATTCCAGTAACTACTCCTACTTTCCTCTCGTTTGTAGTTTGGTATACTTCCTTTCTGTAAGTATTAAGTAACTCCTCAGTATCTCGTCCTAGTATTTTTGCAACCTTGTCTATAAGTTCTCGTTCCCTGTCTACAGGAACTTTATCTTTATCAATATACAAAGAATAACTAGGGGTGTTGTAAGCAAGTAACTCTCCATTTCTGTCATAAATCAACCCTCTTGGAGGAAGAACGAGAGAAACACTTTGACTAGTTCTTGTTGAAGCCAATAGGTTTTGTCTGCCTTTAACTATCTGTAGATTAAAAAGTCCCGATACTAAAAAAATCAATAATAGAACAATTATTAAATATATAAAATTATATTTAATATCCTCTTCTGTATTAAATCGTGTTGTTATTATTTTTATAATACTTTTGTTATATTTTGAAAGCATTCCTGGATCTTTTTATAAAATAGGGAACTATCAGGAATATCGATAAGATTAGTAAATTCAAAACACCAACCCAAACAATCTGTTTTAGATTAAAAATACTTTGTCCGTAATAATAAATACTACTAATTAGATGGAACAAGATAAACACCAGTACAACTTTCATCTCAGAA
The DNA here is from genome assembly GCA_964420145.1 of uncultured Candidatus Saccharibacteria bacterium. Lineage (GTDB taxonomy): Bacteria > Patescibacteriota > Dojkabacteria > B142 > OLB20 > JAJTYI01. The sequence continues at coordinate 12,929 of CAYQRB010000009.1, read as the reverse complement.
GATTGATGATCTAGTAATGCTACAAAGCGAGATACTATTCGGAAAATCATCAACGTAAAAACTGCAAACAAGGCCGTTAACCCTACTATTTGAAAGGATAATATATCAGCCATTGTGGTGCCGATTACTATAAAAATACATCCCCAGACAATATCTCCTCTAGAGAGTCTGACCAAAGCTAATATCACAAATAATTCTATATAGGCTAATAACCATATCCCGGAATTGTTGAATAGTATTGTAATATACAAGATCAAAAAAAACAGAAATATATTTGCAATATGTTTGATCATAATGTTTCTACAGAATCTAAAACAAAGACCTCAGATATTTCTGAAAAATCAATCACTAAATCAAGCTCAGCTACTTTAGTAGCCTTATTCACATTAGAATCAATAGATCTTACCTTCCCTAAAATTAATCCGCGAATAAATTTACTATTAACTCCACTAGTTATAATAAACTCCCCCTGTTCCAAAGTCCCACCTTGCGGGACTTCCTGCATTAGTAGACCCTTGTTTATATTTCCTTTACTAATCCCCTGTGTGTTATTAGTCATTGATGAAACAGGAATTAGGCTCTCTTGAGAGGTAATCAGTCTTACTTCACTCACTTCTTGGTCAGATTTAACAACCTCTCCAATTAAATAATTTTTTATAACTACAGCATCACCAGCTTTTATCCCTACAGCTTCTCCTTTGTTAATAATAATATGTCCGAATTTATCATTTACAGAACCTATAACTAGTGCAGGAGTTGATTCTGTAGTATTCGTAAACTGTGCTTGTTGCTTAATTAATTCCAATTCACGATTTTCCATCATAAGTAAGTTGTTCTTTGATATTAAATCTATTTTTTCATTCTCAAGCATTGAGATTTTTGCTAACAACTCCTCTTTCTCTTTAATCAAAGAAATTTTCCCATCAAACTGTGTCATATGGCTTCTAAAGTCTGTACTAATAGTGTTTCCAATACCAACCCCGATAGACTTTACTGAATCTAAAAAACCCACAACATCAAAAAGAACCAATAAAAACGCCATAACCAAAAACACCACCAAAAGTGTAAACGATATTTCTTTGTTTTTAGGTATTATTGAGGGCAATTTTAGAAACTAATTAACTAATATCCTGGTCGGAAATCTGTAATCTTTCAAGTAATTCAATTTCCTCAAGTAAAATAGAGGTGCCTTTAACCACACAAGTCAGCGGATCATCCGCAATAATTACAGGTGTTTGCAATTTCTCTTCTAAATATCTGTCTATTCCCTCTACCAATGCGCCTCCTCCCGTTAGCGTAATTCCTTTTTCTAATAGGTCGGATAAAATCTCCGGTGGTGTCCGCTCTAGTGCCTCTTTAATCGCATCCACAATTTTATCTATAACCTTCAACATAGCTTCTCTAACTTCTATACTCGAAAGGGTTACAACCTTAGGTAAACCAGTAGAGAGATCCCTCCCCTTAACTTCAACTTCTCGTTCTTTTTTTAATGGTTTTACAGAACCAATAGCGATTTTCACATCTTCAGCAAACCTAATACCGATTTGAAGATTATATTTATTCCTAACAAAGCTTAATATTTCATTATCAATCTCGTTTCCAGCAATCCTGACTGTATTATCTACTACAACTCCACCTAATGAAATTATAGCAATATCTGTAGTTCCCCCTCCAATATCTACAACCATACTTCCAGAAGCATCATCTATAGCCAGTCCCGCACCAATAGCAGCAGCCATTGGTTCTCCTATTATATAAACTTTCCTGGCACCTGCAGAGGTCGCAGCGTCTACTACTGCCCTTCCCTCCACCTCAGTAATAGAAGATGGAATACCTATAACAACTCTCGGCCTTTTAATTTTAAAAATTTTGGGATATTCGTCATAAACACGATGGATAAAATACCTAATCATTGCTTCAGTAGAATCAAAATCGGAAATAACACCATCTTTAAGCGGATTAACAGCAACAATAGATGCAGGAGTCCTACCAATCATCCGTCTGGCTTCTTCTCCTACTGCTAGAATTCTTTTGGTATCTTTTTTAATTGCTACAACGGAAGGTTCACTCACAACTATCCCGTACCCTCTTACAGAAACTATGGTATTTGTTGTTCCGAGGTCAATCCCAATATCATGAGTTACGGTAGGTAGTAGCTTGTTAAAAATAATCAAGGGAATTTATTAAAATTACTTCCCCCATTCTATCACTTGTTCTATATCAGATTCTATACGAAAGAGTGAGTTTCACTTAACAAGGAATAAATTGATACCAAGGTATATTTTTTGCTATACTGTACTGCCCTACTAAAGCTCTTTTGATAGATCAAATTGAACTCGACAAGCTCAATAGGGAATCCGAATCTTCAAGTACATGTGTGTATTTGAATGAGGAAAACCACTTGTGGTTTTAGGAGTTTCCAATTTTTCTATCTAGGGGTGGCAGTGGGGCTTTGAAATCCTAGATATAATCCTGCTGGAATAGCTCAGTTGGTAGAGCGCACCCATGGTAAGGGTGAGGTCCAGAGTTCAAATCTCTGTTCCAGCTCCACTTTCTTTTTCAAGAAACTCGGTAGAACCCCTGAAACTCCTTTGTACAGACCAGAGGTAGAAGCAAATATTACACACAAAGTCTCATCAAGCCATATATAGAAAGTGGCCTAGCAAAAAATAGTTAGGTTGCCAACCCAACAATAAAACTTCATATATTCAAGGAAAGTTTAAGTTTTTCTATCTTCTTCTCTCTACTCCAACTTTTTATCTCCAACTCTCGTTTTAATGCAGAAGATTTACTATTTAGCCTTTCTTGATAAACCAATCTAAAAGGTGCACGGCTTTTTACATATTTCGATCCTTTCCCAGAAATATGTACTTTTAGGCGATTCTCTATATCTTTAGTAATTCCTGTGTAAAGAGAATGATCAGAACAAAGCAAAATATAGAGGTGGTACATAATAAAAACATCCTATTGTATAGATTCCCAATTGTTATATTTTTTAGAATCTTTTACAACAATCCGATAAAAACAAGTTTTTATACACTGTACCAACTATTTTACAAAACGACATTCAAATCTTCGATATATTACCACGCCACCCCATCTTCACACTCGACCTCGCTTATGTTTCGCACGCAATTTTCTCACTCTTCGGATGAGTAGAAATTACATTACTTCCTAATTCCTTTTATTCGCTCCCATTTCTCATATGGACATTTCTTTGACCAGTTTCTCCAACCCTCGTCATTTCTATATTCAGGAAATTCATCTTTCTCTACCCAATGTAATTTATCGTCACCAGAAACATGGGTTACAAATTCTATTCCATTTAAATGATCTATTTCGTGCTGAAAAATTCTAGCTGTATAACCTTCATACTCCTCCTCAATTGGTTGCCCTTCTCTAGTGAAAGCCTTTATCTTTATTTTCGTTGGTCTTGAAACAATTCCGCAAACCCTATCCGTTGAGAAACAACCTTCGTACCATTCACCTTTTTCTTCAGATGTCCAAATTATTTCAGGATTGATATAAACTCGAAGATCTCCAACTTCACCCCTTCCTCTTGCCACAATATCAACTAAAATGATCCTCTTAGAAATTCCGATCTGCGGCGCTGCTAAACCAACCAGTAGAGGTTCCATTCTGTCAACCTGTTCCCCATAAGCTACGCCCAACATTTCTTCGATTGCATACTGAGTTTCAGAAGAAGATATTTCTGAAATATCTATTGGTTTTGCAACACTCACAAGAACAGGGTCACTTGGTTTAACGAATTTTTTCATTATCTGCAATAATACCATAAATATCTTTGATTCCCAACTAAAGAGCTTGTATTATTGAAAATAAATTTATTTATTACTGGTGTACTCAACTTATTCTGATTGCTTTTTTAACGGCTACTTTGGACAATTTAAAATAATCCGACTTATTAAGATAACCGAAATCGGTTCCAAACGAAAAAGATTTTTGATTGTTTAGTAAAACCCTTCAGAGGTCTATTATCGCGAGTATAATTCTCAAGAGTAATTAACTAATCCTTGCTGTTGTCTACAAAGCTTTGGATTGATTTATAAAGACGCCTGTTTTGGGGTTAATCTCAAACAGCTGATCTATTGTGTGCTTTTAGATAACTTCGCAAAAGAAACGGAGCCCTCATCAGGGTAGCCGTCCCAGCCGTGAATTATGAAAGCTCGTTTAGTCATATCTTCTTAAAAAACTCTGCAAGTATTAGCCCCAAATCTTGGATTGTCCGATATTTCTCAAATTTAACATTTTCATTTCCTCCAATCATCGCTGATATTCGCTTGCCATCTTGCTCTCGATAGAGGCAAAGTATAGGTTTATTGTTTTCCATCTTTCCGATTTCGTACCCAACACCTAAGCTTGGAGTCGTTACTTCGGCAACAACAACATCTGCTTCATTTAGCCAAGCCATATCTCGATCATAAATGTATTTATCGGTTAGGCCATCCTCGCCCATAGCCGATAAAGTCTTGTCGCCAATATGTTCGGTTAAAACTTTTCCATATTTTCCAAGCAGATTGATAATCTCAAGATAAAGATTCTTGTCATCATGCCCACCTCGTATTGATCCTGCAAAATAGATTTTCATAAATTGTAAAGTTTTTTATTCTTAAAAGGAATAAGGGCAAGGACAATGGCCTCGGTATAGTATTTCGTCCTATCAACCACATTTTCGGTTAAAATACCCACAGCACCATTTTCCTGCTTCGAGTTCGTCCTGCCAAAAACGATATCATCTGCCTCTCCAAGCTCTTTTCCTTGTTTAATAAGTTCGGCAATCCGTGGCGGTAAGAAAAAGGTGCCCGTTCTGCCTTTGCTAAACCCATTTCCTTTTCCTTTGATTACTACCCATGCAAACGCTTCCATGTCAGAATCTTTTTCTTCAATTCCACCCTCGATGCCTACACAAAAATCTGCTCCTGGTCTTTCTTTATAAGCGTTGTTGGCTCTATGCCAAGCTCCAGAAAATGTTTCCAGATCGCTTTTTGGTTGGTCGCTTACACTAGAAGGTACAGAAACACCCTCAATCTCAAATTGCTCATTCGGGAACATTTTCTGAAATCCGCTCAATGTAGCGTTTATTTTAACCGGATTTTTGGAGGCAATAACTATTTTTTTCATACAAAATAATCTAAGGGTTTTTTTATAAAGTCACGAAAAAGCTTTAAACTCAACCATATCAACACACCTTTCATCACATTTAATCTTGGAAATACAAGATTATGACTTATCTGACTTTTGCGTGATATCTTCTTATTTCAAACCAACCTACTCTCGGGCTTTGTGCAGATTTTCCACAACCTTTTTGTATTCTGCACCGTAAATAAGCCTATCCATATTGGATAGATCATAATATCCCGTGTGGTTTATACCAAAGTAGGTTATGATATTGGTGGACTCAGCGGGAATCGAACCCGCAATCTCCGCAATGCGAATGCGATGCTTTGCCAGTTAAGCGATGAGCCCGCAAAATAAACCCAATATATAAATCCGTATCTATCCAATCAAATAACAAAACAGTTAGTTTAATCGAAAAGTATCTTAGATTTATTAATTTTATCATTTCTAGAAAATTTCATAAAATCACCCTACTTTCCTATTCTCTTTTCTAGAAAATCTGTTAAAATTACTCATCCTTTTATAATTCCCCGTTTTTATTTAATTTCCAGCTATTAGAGTTAATTAAAGGTGGCGAAACAAAGGTAATTTAGTATATACTTAAAAGAATGCAGAGGTGGCGGAGCGGTCAAACGCACCAGACTGTAAATCTGGCGGCGCGAGTCTACGGGGGTTCGAATCCCTCCCTCTGCAGAATATTTATACTCTGTTTAGATTTTGAAAACTTACCATAAGGAAGCTGGGGTAGCTCAGCTGGTCAGAGCAACTGTTTTGTAAACAGTAGGTCGAGAGTTCGAATCTCTCCCCCAGCTTTCTTATGATAAAATAGGCAAATGAATTATTTATTAAAAACTTAAAATGGCAAAAAAAGGAAATAGAATTATTATAAAAATGGTAAATCCAAAAACAGGAACTTTCTATATTACGAAGAAAAACAGGATTAACACCACCAACAAAATTGAAACTAAAAAATATGACAAGAAAACAAAAAAACACGAGAAGTTTGTTGAACAAAAGGTTAAATAACTGTATCTGAAGACTTCCCTTGGCAAAACAAAGGGTCATGATGTCAATGGTAGCATGGAGGTCTCCAAAACCTCTCGTCTAGGTTCGAATCCTAGTGACCCTGCCAGGAAATATATGCAAAGTTAAAGATTATTGATATAATAAATGCTATGAAAAATATTATCAGTTTACCAAAAAGGCTGTTACAATTTATAAAGAGCGTATTTACTGAACTCAAGCTTGTTGAGTTTCCTAGCCGTGTATTTACTATCAAAAACACACATGTTGTTATAGTTATCTCTCTATTAATAGCTATAACCCTATTACTGGTAGATGGCGCGTTTAATTATGCACGAAATTATTTAACCTTGAACCTTTGATTATGAAAAAAACAGAAAAGAAAGAGAAAACAGAACAAACAGTCTCTGAAAACAAACCGATTACAAAGAGAAATAAAAACCATAAATGGTTTATTATTAGTACTTATTCGGGACACGAGAAAAAGGTTGCAAATCAAATACAACAACGAACCAAGGCTAATGATTTAGAAGAACAGATTAGTGAGGTTGTCGTACCAACTCAAGAAAAAATTGTAGTAAGCTCCGGAAAAAAACGCACAGTAGAAGAACGCATATTCCCTGGATATGTACTTATATGCATGGATATGAACGACGCAACATGGCAAATCGTAAGAAATACCGAAGGAGTAACTAGCTTTATAGGTACAGAGAAAAAACCAACACCTCTAAGCGAAGAAGAAGCAAAAGGTATTATTGCATATATGGATGTCAAACAACCCGCCTATCAGTTTGCATTTTCAGTTGGAGATGCCGTAAAAGTTGTAGATGGGCCTTTTGCTGATTTTATAGGATCAATTAGTGAAATTAACGAAGACAAGGGACAAGTTACAGTATTGTTATCAGTTTTCGGTAGGGAAACACCTATTTCTCTTGATTTTATGAAAGTATCTAAATTATAAAAACTGATCATTAATTATGGCAAAAAAAATAAAAACTATTTTAAAACTAGAAGTTGAAGCTGGAAAGGCAACCCCTGCCCCACCTATTGGTACGGCACTTGGGCCACACGGAGTAAATATTAGCGATTTTGTAAATCAGTACAATGCCAAAACCAAAGATAAAATGGGAGAAATTATTCCCTGTGTTCTAACTATCTTCGAAGACAGATCATTTAAGATAGAGCTAAAAACCCCACCGGTAACAAGCTTAATATTAAAATCAACAGGTATTAAAAAGGGCTCTGAAACAGCGAACCTAAAGAAAGTCGGACAGATTTCTCGTAAAGATATCAAAAAAATAGCAGAAATCAAACTACCCGACCTAAACACAACCAAAATAGAGTCCGCTATGAAAATCGTAGAAGGAACCGCTCATAGTATGGGTGTTGAAATTACTGATTAATTTGCAATTTTATATTCTTAAAGTATGAAAAGATCAAAAAAATATCTTACGGCAGTAACTAAAATCGATAAAAATGCGCAGTATTCAATAGAAGAAGCATTGCCTTTAGTAAAAAGTACTTCAACAAGTAAATTTCCCGGTAGTGTGGAAGTAGAGATTCAGCTTAGTCTAAATCAAAAACAAAAATCTGAAAGTATTCGTGGTAATGTGGCATTTCCTCACAGTTTTGGAAAAGAAGTTAAAATTCTTGCGTTTGCAGACCCTGCAAATATTAAAAACGCCAAATCTGCCGATATATCAGGGGGTGAAGAACTAATATCCAAAGTTGAATCAGGTGAAATTGAATTTGATATAGTTCTAGCTACTCCAGCAATGATGCCTAAAATCGCCAAACTGGGAAAAACACTTGGACGCAAAGGACTAATGCCTAATCCAAAAAACGGTACAGTTACGACCAATATGGAAGATCAAATTGCAAAATTCAAATCAGGACAAAAATCATATAAAATCCAACAAGAAAGTAAAATCAACTGTGTAGTAGGAAAAACCGATATGGAAGAAAGCAAACTTTTAGAAAACTATAATGCATTTTTCCTATCTGTTTCTGATATTACTAAAAAATTTGGAAATAATATAATTAAAAGCATTAGGATTAAAGCAACAATGGGTCCTACTTTAAACCTGAAAATATAATCTCAAATATATTATATCTAGTAGATCAACCCACTTGAGGTTGACAAATATTAATATATTAGTTACTATTACAATCTTTGTCAGAGACAGTAGGCACAAAAATAAGACCTATTTAGACGGAGTTATAGAGAAATTATAGTTATAATTATCATAATGCCGTTTAGGCATTTTTATTTTTTTAATAATGGCAAGAACTAGAAAATATAAAGAACAACTTGTAGACTCGTATAAAGAAAGTTTATCCAAATCTAAGTCGGTCTTTATTTTAAAACCAGCAGGAGTTAGTGCAAACGAATCTGTACAACTAAAAAAAGAGCTTAGTATGGTAGGCTCTAATTACAATATAGTAAAAAACTCAATCTTCTCTATTGCCCTAGAACAAGCAGGATTGCCTCAAATAGAACAACTACAAAAAGAAGAGCACGCAGTAGTCTTTGTTGAAGAAAATATTACAGAATCAGCAAAAATTATTCATAAATTCTCTAAGGATACTGAAAAAATTGAAATACAAGCAGGGATATTTGATGGGAGAGCTATTACTGGTAACGAAGTTATTAGCCTAGCTAATCTACCAAGTAAAGAAGTACTAATTGCTCAAGTATTGAGTATGTTTAATTCTCCAATAACTGGATTACTCAATGTCATCAACGGTAACACTAGAAATCTTGTCTTCGTACTGAAGGCAATCGCTGATCAAAAAACAGCATAATTTAATTAATTTATCTAACTAATCATGGCTGAAGAAACAAAACAAACAGTAGAACTCAAAGGTGATGCAAAAAAAATTGCAGAAATCCTAGAGAAAATGACTGTTCTTGAAGTTGCTGAGCTTGTCAAAGCACTTGAAGAGAAATTTGGCGTCAGTGCAACAGCTCCAGTAGCAGTTGCAACAGCTCCCACAGCTTCAGGGGAAAACGCAGGGTCCACAGAGGAAGAACAAACTGAATTCTCTGTTGAACTTACCGAAATCGGTGCAAATAAGATTGCTGTTATCAAAGTAGTAAAAGCAGCAACCGGAATTGGTCTAAAAGAAGCAAAAGATCTAGTAGAAGCAGCTCCCAAAATGGTGAAAGAAGGAGTTTCGAAAGAAGACTCAGAAAAACTCAAAAAAGAGCTAGAAGAAGCAGGAGCAAAAGCAACTGTTAAGTAAAATCTTAAATTCAATTAGAAAAGGCCTTGCAAACATTGTTTGTGAGGCTTTTTTACTTGTATAGTTTTCAATAAAATTAAGGTATAATCTACAAGATAATTTAGTTACTAGTACTATGACAGATTCAACACTATCACATTTAGCCGATAACCTAAGTTTTGATCCAAATATACTAATTTTTCTAGTTACCCTACCCTTGGTTATAACTATCATCAGCTTTACCAAATATGTTATGGGGTTAAAATCTTTTGGTATCTATGTGCCTGTCATTATTACTTATATGTTTTATCAATTTAGCCGAATTGATGGCGAAACTGTCTCAACACTACAAGGTCTCAAATACGGATTATTTATGATAACTATTGTATTTATAAGCTCGTATATGAGTTATAAGGTTATTCAATCTCTTGCGTTACATTATTATTCAAAACTAGCCATTGTTACAACAACTGTGACAATTATTTTACTACTCGTCCTACTCATACTAGACCTTATTGGACGAGGAGGTATATTGAGAGTTGACATATTCTCCCTTATTCTTATAGTTTCAATATCTGAACGATTTACAAATATGCTCGCATCTAAACAGCCAAGACTCGCCCTTATGCTTTCACTCCAAACAATATTCCTAGGTATTCTGTGCTTTTTTCTAATAAGCTCCGAGGTAATACAAACTACATTTCTAGGATACCCATGGTTAATATTACTCAGCTTCCCTATCAACTATATAATCGGAAGGTTTACAGGCCTTAGAATTACTGAATTCTTCCGCTTCAAAGATTTAATCAAACAAGAACCCGAATCATGAGCTGGATAAGTTACTGGAAAAACCGTAAAAAAATTCTCGGTATAAACGAACGAAACCTGAACTATGTACGAAAGTATAATAAAACTGCAGCCAAAATGATTGCTGACGACAAAATACTTACAAAAACAGTCTTACATAAAGCAGGTATTCCTACTCCAAATCTTATTTCTGTTATTAAAACCCCTCAGGAACTACGAGATACAAACTTCGATCTATTTCCTAAAAGCTTTGTCTTAAAACCAGTTACAGGACTAGAAGGAGGTGGAATCGAAATTTTCTATAATAGAGATAATGATGGGAACTGGATTCGTGCCGATAAATCCAAAATGTCATCTAACGACCTCTATCATCATTGTCTAGACATACTAAATGGTAGATACTCTATACATCAAGAGCCGGACAGAATCTTAATAGAGGAAAGAGTCAAAGTTTATCACGACTTCAAATATTACTCTTATAAAGGGACACCTGATATTAGAATCATAGTATTCAATAATATCCCAATTATGGCATATATACGATTAGCTACCAAAGAATCTTCAGGAAAAGCCAACCTAGCACAAGGTGCAATCGGTGTTGGAATCGATATAGCAAAGGGGCGGACAACCAATGCAATACATGGAAAAAGCGGTTCGATAGAATATGTTCCGGGAACTAAAATACGATTGAGCGGGCTTCGCATTCCCTACTGGAACAGGATTTTAGAATATGCAGTTAAGGCACAACAAGCTACCAAACTTAATTTTGCAGCAGTGGATTTTTTACTTGATAGAGATCTTGGACCTTTGATAGTAGAGCTAAATGCCCGACCCGGTCTGTCTATCCAACTAGCAAATAATGATGGTTTACGATGGCGACTTAAAAAAGCAACTGGAATTCGAGTAACCGATGTAGAAAAGGGAATTCGACTAGGAAAAGACCTTTTCGGAGGGGAAATTGAAGAAGGAATAGAAAATATTGCAGGAAAAGATTTAATCGGCATATATGAAAAAGTAAATTTCTATGGGAAAAAAGATAAATCAGTTACCACTATAGCCAAAATAGATACAGGAGCTGACTCAACCTCAATTGATAAAGAAATAGCAAAGAAACTAGGATTCACTGAAATAGTCGAGTTAGTAGAAAGCGGAATATTTCCTGAGAATATTGACCGAAAAGAAGGATTAGCAATATCTCAAAAACTCGCTTCCGAATTACAAAGTAAATACCCCGATATAGAGTCAGTCGATTATGTAAAATCCAGTCATGGAAATAGTGTAAGAGTATGTGTAAAGATTAATCTAAAAATCCAAGATACTACATACGAGACAAAGGCTTCTATTTTTGATCGTAGTAAACTTAGCTACAATGCAATAATCGGAAGGAAATCATTAAATAAGTTTTTAATCGATCCTTCAAAGATTATGTAATACCTTGTTGGTTGATACTTTTGAAACCAGCTTTGAGTACTTCAATGTGATCGAGAGACTCAAGAATTCCTCTAATAACTGCTTCCTGAGGATTGTCAACAACATGAAAAGGTACCCCTATGGCATTTGTAAAAATCTCGTCAATACCTCTAAGTAAAGAAGTTCCCCCACTCAACACTATTCCTCTATCAATAATATCTGATGATAACTCAGGAGGAGTTTTTTCTAAAACATTTTTAATTGAATTTAAAATTTGATTTAGTACTGCAGTAATTGGTTCTACAAAATCATTCGAGGTAAGATGAACTGAGTGCGGTAAACCTGTGGACATATCTCGTCCTCTTACATGCTTTTCTAATGGCTCATCCATAAGCTTTGCACTTCCTATATCTATTTTAATCTGTTCCGCCATTTGCTCTCCTATAGTTAAATTATATTTTTTCCTCACATGATTAATTATTGAATCATTTATAGCATCCCCTGCTACTCTTTTGGACTCATAGGTTACAATCCCATTCATAGAAATAATAGCTATCTCACTTGTCCCTCCACCCATGTTTACAATCATATTTCCAGCTGAGGAGCTAACCGGAAGCTGTGCTCCTATCGCTGCAGCAATAGGCTCAGGAACTAAATAAACCTTCCCCGCTCCTGCAGTTATCGCTGCTTCAATCACTGCCCTTTGCTCTACAGATGTAATACCGGCTGGAACACTAATCATCACCTCTGGTTTGAAAAATCTAGTACTTCCTATTGCCTGGTTTAACATTGAAGAGATCAGCGCTTCGGTAAGTTTGTAACTCGCTATCACTCCTTGCTTCATAGGTTTTCTTGCAATTATGTTACCTGGTACTTTTCCAAGCATCTGTTTGGCACTTTTCCCAACAGCCAGAACTCTTTTAGAATCCATATCTACCGCTACTACTGTGGGTTCGTTTAGTACAATCCCCTTCCCTTCTACTGCTACTAAAAAGTTTGCAGTACCTAAGTCTATAGCTAGTTTTCTACCTTTCATATTTTTGTTTTAATGGATAGAATAGTCTGATATACTAGTTCTCTTGTCATCTTATTGTAATTATAAAAGTCTATATGCCAAAGAAGCAAATAAGGAAAAATAAATTACTAAATTATTTTATTGCAACAATAGTTATAGTTTTTTTTATAATTGCTTCTATTATAGCAATTATTGTAACCGAAGGTGGTAGGATAACTAAAGATGGTATTGTAGAAACCGGTAGTGTACGACTTTCTATTCAGCCTAATAGCAGGAACACCCTAATTTATCTCAATGATAAACTCGTTAA
>CAYQRB010000008.1:14506-31549 GCA_964420145.1 uncultured Candidatus Saccharibacteria bacterium | reverse complement strand
TTTCAGAAAAAGGCGACCTCCCTCGTATTGTCGCTAGATACAACATCCCCCAACCAATCATTGCTCTGGTAACTAAGAAAATCTTTCGGAATCAATTAAACCTGACAAAAAATGTAACTGCTTATGTATATAAACCAAAATCCAAAAACAGAGAAAAAATCACAAAAGATATAGTTAGGTTTGCCTACGAAGAAAAACTAATAGCACTAGGAGATAAAGTTATAATAACTGGTAGAATTACTGAATCTGATATGCAGTCTTCTTTTGTCTTTGATATAGTACAAGTGAGAGATATGATTTCTGACAAATAAGCTAACGGCTCTGTTACACTTACCATAAAGTTTAAGCACGAAATTAGATTTATGTATAATATAGCAAAGTTTAACTTTAAGAAATATCTGTGAAGCGTATCCAAATCTATCTCAAGGAATTTCGTTATCAACAATGGATTAAAAACTTTGTCGTCTTTCTCCCTGCTTTTTTTGGATCTATGATCTTTGATACTTCTGCTTTGGCCAATGCCGGAGTTGCGTTTATCATATTTTCTATTAGCGCAAGTGTGGTCTACATAATGAACGATTACAAGGATATCGAAGAAGATCGCAAACATCCTCAAAAAAAACACCGTCCCCTTGCTTCAGGGAGTATTTCCATAAAAGAAGCCAAGGCAAGTATGTTGATTTTATTACTAATATTAATAATTACTAATATTTGGATTGGTTCAACTCATTTCTCTATAGTTATTTTGATCTATCTTATATTAAACCTTGCTTATAGTTTTGGATTAAAAAGGATCCCGGTAATAGAAATTATAACTGTAGCAAGTTTTTATGTGTTACGACTTCTAGGCGGAGGAATACTGACAGAGATAACCATCTCTTTTTGGCTTTATCTACTTATCTTTTGTGGATCACTTCTATTTACTTCCGGGAAAAGACTCACTGAAAAGCGACATAGCCACACACGAGTAGTACTAGATTTTTATAGCGAAAAAATACTATTACTTTTTGTAATACTATCTGCATTAGCCTCTTGTATTTTTATTGCTATATATAGCCTCAATCAGGGTTTGATATATATTCCTCAAACTATAGTTTTTATACTTGCTGTTATCAGATATCTATACCTGATACAAACAACCTCACAAGGAGAGTCTATTCGTATAATTTTTGATAAGGTGATTTTATTACTATTAAGTGTGTTTCTAATACATTCTTTAACCATCATATATCTCATATAGACGCCACTTTCCATAGGGTTATACCAAAAATACTTTCACAGAAATAGTAAAACATGCTAGTATATCTTTTATCTAATTTTGTTAATACTAATTATGGCTATCCAAAAAAACTCTGCGTCTACTATTACTATTGATTTAGAGACATTACTAACTCCACTATCTATATTCGTCTCAGCTATTATGATTTCATCTTCTATACTTTATTCTTTTGGTGGTGGTATAAATATCTCAAAGAAATCGTCTAATACCGCACTCGCCACAGGAGATGGAACAATCGAAGGTCTTGTCAGTGAAATTGATGTCAATGTAGATAAATTTAGTAAGTGTATAGCAAACAACAACTACAAAGAAGAAATTGCTAAAGATACTTCAGATGGTCAAGCGGCGGGAATTAGTGGTACTCCCGGATTTATTGTGGGTACACTAGATAGTAACGGAGAGGTTAAAGGTACTGTAATTTCAGGAGCAATGCCATTTGCTGAATTTAAAAGCGCTATAGATAAAGAACTCGAAGGGAAAGGAGAGGGAAGTACTACAATCTCTATTGATGATGATCCCATCAAAGGAGATAAAAAGAAAGCCAAAGTAGCACTTGTAGAATTTAGCGACTTTGAGTGCCCTTTCTGTCAGAAATTTCATAAAGAAACTTTCCCTCAGATTGTAAAGGACTATATCGATACCGGTAAAATCATTTATGTTTATCGTGACTTTCCTCTCAGTTTTCACGAGCCCAAGGCCTCAGAGGCTGCAATTGCAGCAAGTTGTGTAAGAGAAGTCGCAGGTGATGACAAATATTTCGAGTTTAGTAAACTCTACTACGCAAACACCAAGTCAAACGGAGAGGGCCTATAATATGAATAAAATCCGAAGTAGGTTTAGAATCCCTATTGCACGGAGTATTGATTCTCCCTTTCTGGCTGAATTATTTCTTGTTAATTCTATATTCTCTATTGTTATTATTCGTGTATTTCTATATTTAGCTGACTATCCTCAATTTGGAGGAGGAGTATTACATATTGCACATATACTTTGGGGTGGACTACTTATGCTCACAAGTATGGCAATTTTACTTTTCCTTTTAGGAAGAGGTGGAATCTTTGTTGCATCCATAGTTGGGGGATTGGGTTTTGGGGTATTTATAGATGAACTGGGGAAATTTATTACTACCGATAATGACTATTTTTTCCAACCAACATTTGCAATAATCTACCTTTTCTTTATTTTTATATTCTTTCTTTTCAAATATATATTCGTAAAAAAGCCATTAACCCCTGAGGAATATTTAAGTAATGCATCATATTTTTTGGCAGAAATAATCTTGTCAAAAGACTACGATGAAAGAGATGAGGCCAGACTTAAAGAACTACTTGAAAAAGCAAATGCCGATAGCAATCTCCGCAAAGAGTTTTTTGCACTTGTAAAGCACTACAAAACTGACCGTAAAACTAATTCCAATTTATATATTCGTATTAAATACTATCTTAAGGAACAATATACAAAGATAGTTCAAACTCAAAAATTTTCTGTATTTTTAAAAGGATTTTTTATAGTCCGTGGTGTAGTTATTATTATCAATGTATCTCTTTTTATATTCAATGCTAACTTTGGAAACTTTGATCGCAATCACGATAGTCTTGGATTTTTCGAACTTGGTGCAATCATCTCCTCATTTACCCTAAATCTGTGGGTTATATTTGGTCTGATAAAGCTTAGATCCTCAAGTATCAAAGCCTTAAAGAAATTTAGAACCTCTACCTTAATCGCTATTCTTTTCTATACATTTTTCTCTTTTTACTTTAACCAATTAACTGCAATCATAGGTCTTAGTATCGAAATACTAATCCTTTATGCACTGGAGTTGATGATTGCCACTGAGGAACAAGAAATTCCTTCCGCTTGACAAAAGTTCCCTGATATTTTATAGTATTAGCACTCAAGCGCAACGAGTGCTAATATTTTAATTTTTATATTATTTACTATGAGAAACAAAAAATTAACTGTCTTTCATCCTGCAAGTATGTTTTCAGATGATTTTACTGATGGTTGGATGACTCCACGATTTGACTGGAATTTTGACCAGCACGATCTGGAAATGTACGAAGATGACAACGAGGTTGTCATCAAATTGGCAACACCGGGCTTCAAAGAAAGCGACCTGGATATCAATATCGAGGATAATCTACTTACGATCAGCGGAACTGCTAGTCAGGAGGAAGAAGAAGACAAGAAAAAGAAATATTATTACAGAGGTCTTCGCAAAGAGTCGTTTAGTCGCTCGGTTACTCTACCTAGCAGGGTAAAATCCGACAAAGCTAGTGCAGAGATAGTGCAAGGAGTACTCGAAATCAATCTACCTAAAGCAGAAGAAAGCAAGGCTAGCAGGATCGAGATTAAGGGGAAGAAGTAAAGATATCACTCTTGGGTTGATGAAAAGGAGACTAAAGTCTCCTTTTTCTTTGTGATTTCAAAATATAATTATTACTATTTTATACTGAAATTTATCCGGAAGAGTAACTATAATAAGTAGTCGTATCCATGTTATCGTCAGGAATTGGCTACCCATCCCTTCCAATGGAAGCTATTCAAAACCAGATCTGTATCGCCGACTTTAAGGAATTTCGAAGTACTGCAACTTATATAGTAGAGCCTCAAGATTTCTTTTGAAAAAATACCAAATACAAAACTGGCAGTATTGAGTAACAGTATCGCTACAAACCAGCCACTTTGGTTATTCCTGCCTGCTTTCCATAAAGCAAGACCTTTTAGTATCAGCTCCCAGAGATGCAGGATGACAATCACAACAAAGGAAGTTGGACTTAAATATTCCATCGTGTAGAGAAATAATAAATTAAACTGATATTTGGCTTTTAACAGGATATACTAAAAAACTAGAATCCTAAGAATCCTGACCCTTCCATTCCGGAAAGAGTCTTTATAGACTCATCACAAGTTGAATAATCTCCTGTCTCTGATTCACATTGTATTCCAGAACTAGGATAACCACAAGGAGCAACAATATCCCCATCCGATGTTTCGATACATACCCCTTCAGTTTGAACTTTTACATAGGAATTAATTCCGTTATTATCATATCGATATATAGTTCCGTAATTATCAGTTTCAATCTTTGTTAAGTTATTTAAGCCAAAAGTTTTAGGGATGCCACCACCATGTTCGGCGAAAAAAACTAGACTAGAACCATCCAAGAAGCTAAGTATTTGAGCAGGTAATCCATATCTTTCAGATTCGCTAAGTATAGACTGAGATGGCGCCATTACCTGCAAAGTAGACATAGGCTCTGTTGATTCGGTCCAATAGTAAACAGGAATACTGAAAAGTTTCGTTTCATACAAAGTCGTATCCGTGTCTAAAGTTGGAACAACGATAGAATTACTCTCGTTTTCTTCTACACGATTAGTTTGAGTATGGAAAATATACAAACCCCAAATAACTACTGTAATTAAAAGAACGAGAGCCACAATAAATACCAACGGTGATTTATTCTTTTCTATTTTGACCTCAGTTTGATTCGGATCTAACGACGGATTAGTCTGTGTATTATCATTACTGATAGCCATATTTAACTTTGGTAATAATTTATTTAACTTATTAAATCATTATTCAAAGAGTTACACAACTTGAATCTATTTAAATTCTACAATAAATAAACTCTTTCCACTTCTCGTACCACTCATCAATAGTAATTTTTGTAAAATCTACTTGGCACTCTTTTATAAAATTTAGCTTAGAGATAAACTCAACTATTTCTGTTTCAGTAGGTGGTTTAATTTTTAGTTGTTTCATTAAGTCAAGAATCTTTGCTTCTTCTTTGGCTACCTCGATTTGGTTATCTGGTGATTTTGCTTCAATTTCAAGGACATAGTTATCATTAAAATAATACTTATCAAGAGTTATTTCGTAATTCTCGTATTTATAAACACACCTTTCAAAATAAACTACAATGAAATAATTATTTCCTAAAGTGTGTATCATGCCTACGGCATCTTTAACTTCTTTGGGATCAAAATGGATTTCAAACTCCTGTCTGGGTTCGTTATTATGCCAGTTTCCTGATTTTACTGTGAGTTTGGCTTTTTTGCCGTCATCAATTCTTATTCTTATGTCAGTTTTGGCACTAACATCAGGAACAAAATCCGATCTGTTTATTTGAAGAAATGTGAATCTTTTAAACATTTTGATAAATTCACCATGTTTATCAAAATAGTATTTAAGACGTTCGTATTCAGGTTTATTCAAGAATGCGCGTTTTTCGATTTCGATCATTTTTATTTTTGACAAAATTCGGAGACTAGGATTCGAACCTAGATAAGCAGCTTCAGAAACTGCGGTCCTACCATTAGACGATCTCCGAATTTTGCCCACGCATACTTATATAGTGTTACATGATTATACAAGGATATCCTAATTCAGAAAACATTTTACATTGATTGTTATTATTCTAAACCTCTTCAGTATATATTCTCTCTATGATCGATTGCCACAATATCTATAACCACAATTTCGGCCTCTTCTGTAATTTCGAAAATTATACGAATATCACGATAGCGTATACGAAAATATCCTTTGTACTCCCCCTTCAATGCCTTTAAATCTAAGTTTATTTCTTGCTTTAGGATTATAACCTTTACAGCTTTCTTGAGAAAATTCAAAACATTATCTTTAGAGATTACCTGAGGGTTTCTTGTCAAAAATTTGCTGGCTTGTTTACTGTAATTAACGATCAGTTTCATAAAGTGATTATATCACTCTCAACTATCTCGTCATTATTATTTTCTTTAATTTTATGCAGGAATTTAGTCAATTCTTTTTGCTCATCATCAGAAACCAGAGGGATGTTTTGTCCAAAAGAGCTAGTTGACACATTGAAATCAATCTTTCCTTCAGCGTATTGATTTAAAATAATGCGTATTACATCATTAATAGAACTAAAACCTGATTTCTCGGCTTTTTTCTTGGCTTTAACCAAGACCTTAGAAGAAACTGGAGTTTGGATTTTTGTGTCAAACATAATTTAATATTAATAAATACTACATACATGTATAATTATACCACAACTGTGTATCAAGGAAAATATTACAAACTCAACCTGATAATACATACCAAAATAATTGCTACTCCCAGATACTGTAACGCTGTGAGTATATCCATACTTTCCTAAGTCATCTTAATTACTTAATACCACCTCAATCCGAAAAACAACTCTTTTTAACTTAAATCAATTAGTTCCTTTTACTATTTTATTTTCATATAATCAAGTAATTAAACTTCTTGCAACATGGATAATCAAACCAAGAAAAATGAAGAGTTATGGGACCAAATGTCTGCGCAAGGCGTAGCCTGCTCCAGGATTAATTTCAACATGACTCCAGCGCAAGCGCAAACAAGTATAGATAGATATAATTTATTAGGCGAACTAAAAGACAAAAATGTCTTGTGCCTAGCATCCGGAGGTGGACAACAAAGCGTAGCGTATGCTTTGCTTGGTGCAAATGTAACAGTTACGGATTTTAGTGCTGAACAATTAAGCAGAGATCAACTGGCTGCACAAAAACTGGGTTTGGAAATCAAAATAGTCAAAACTGACATGCGAGATTTGAGTATGTTTCAAGCTGAAGAGTTTGATATCGTTCACCAGCCGTATTCAATTAACTATATTCCTGCGATCGATCAGTTGTTCACAGAAGTTGCTCGAGTTTTAAAACCAGGTGGAATTTATCACCTAATGTTTCACAATCCGTTTGTACACGGATCCTGGAAAGACGGCTCTTGGGGAAGTGAATGGAGAAAATCCGATTTGTGGCGCGAGAAGGGATATCCAATTTACCTACCTTACCAAGACGGTTATCCCATTAGTGTAGACGACCCAACCTGGAACTTTGAAAATAAAGAAGGGAAAAAGGTAAAATTAGAAGCACCGCAGGAATATAAACATACTTTATCTACCATTATTAACTCTTTAATAGATGAAAACTTCTCAATTCTGAAATTTATAGAATACCAAAACGAAGACGCCAGCGAAGCCAAAGTAGGAACCTGGGACCATTATATTTCAGTTGCCGCGCCGTGGCTGTTTTTGTGGGCTAGGAAAAGGAAGAAATTATTTAGAAACTGATTTCACAATTTCTGCGATTTTCTCCTCAGTTTGCTTATTCAATGAAGTCAAAAACCAGGAGACTTCATTTAATTCCCCTTGAACTAGTTCAAGGTTGGCACTCTCAGTTACACCGAAAGTTACATATTTGTCTTCTCTAATAAAACATACAACAGTAGTACTCTCTGACCTGGCATATCCCGGTATGCCATACCACAAACGGAGATTAAGAAATGGGTTCGCCTGCATTATTACTTCGTGCAATCGCTTCCCAATATCGGGTAATTTCTTAAACATACTACCTATTTTTACCTCCATTTCGGCATTACTTTTCTTATCTGTAACATAGATCATAAAAAACATAATATGTGAGAATCACACACCGAGGCAATTGATCAATTTTCAACTAATCGGTTGTAACTCCCTTTCCCAAAATCTTCTTAGTTCGATCATATGCTTTCTTAAACTCTTTCCAATCATTTCTATAAGAATTGTATGCTAACGAACCAAGTCCAATATGTAGTTTATATGCAAGAAGTCTTTCCCTTTTATACTGTGACGAATCAAACTTAAACACATTCAACCGTATTTCTTCTACGAGGTTAACTTTCGTAAATTCTGGATACCAGGGCTCATAAAACTCAAACCATGCCAAATCATAAAGATAATCTCCTATCATAGACGATCCCCAATCAAGTACACCTGTAACTTTGTTCTTGTTAGCAAGAACATTAAAATTCAAAAGATCAGAGTGTATAAGGTATTTTACTTCAGGAAGACAACCTATAAGACTTACCATCTCTTGAAATAACTCTTCAAATTGATCTCTAAATAATTGGCTTTTATTTATATTACTACGCCATCCGTGTATTAGGTTATCCTCTTGATCTAAATCTTGAGAAATGGAAAGTATATATTCCCTCCAACTAACATTGTTTCCCTCCAGCTTTGAGCCAAGAGAACCAAAACCAGCTATATTATAAACTTCAGTATTTAGTAATCCTTGAAATATATTTAATATAGAATTTTTAATTGATTGTAAGCTGACTGCATCTAGAGTTTCAAAATAAATTCCTTCTACAAATTCACTTATACAAAAATATTTATCCCCACTATGCTTTATATCTAAAACCTTAGGTATCGGAAGAAGGTCACCCGCAATTTCATATGCCCATTTATCTTTCTTAAAATTTAGATCAGTATTACTAACTCTTACAACTAAGCTCTCTCCATCATTTATAAACCTATAGGCGGTTGACCAGGCACCAGAATTTAGGAGTTTTAAGTTTTTATATTCAGGATAACTTGCCTTGATAAAACTAACTAATTGCTGCATTTTTGATTTGAATACTGTGTCTGATAATAGAAATCTTCAGATAACAGTTCTTGATGTTTAATGCATTAAAGGAAGTATATCTTATTCTATGCAGGGAGCGGGCGACGGGAATCGAACCCGTATCCTTGGTTTGGAAAACCAATATAATGACCGCTATACTACGCCCGCTCCCTGCATAGTTTTATACTACATTTTACAGTTTATTTCGTTACTTCCGGCAAATCATAGGACTCTTGTTCACTTCTCTAGTGAGATTATAGCCCAAGTCTAGTAAATTATAAAGTGATTGTTTTATTACAAAATTATATCTACTCAAACCTATCCTTTATCTTTTTTTCTATTTTTTCTCTTTTGTTATCTACTTGAAATCTAAAAGATATTAAAACCATCTGTCTCACAACCTCGATTAAACCAAAAACTATAACCAAAGCAAAACCCATTTGTACATCCTGATACAAACCCCTCCAGAGTCCCCTTTTATTTTTTTTCGCTCGTTGAGAAATATCTAAAGGTACGATATGAATCGGCATTTTATTATCCAGGAAGTATTTATTGAGGATCATTTCTAATTCGTAGCCTTGATAAAGTTTATTATTTAACACCTCTTTTAAGATTGATGTTAAAAGCATTCTTTCTCCATTTAAAGATGGATCTACAAAAACAATATTATGCTCATGAAAACGCCCATCTTTACGATAACTAATCAACATAGAGTTATCTGCACTATTCGCAAAAGCAGATAGTAAACTATCTATGTCATATCTATCAAAACCATCTAAATCACCATCTAACAATAGGGTATATCTCGTACTGATATACGACAATGCATAGCGAACAGCATTCATTTTCCCTCTTTTATTCTTATTTTGTAATACACGAAGCTCTTTATTTAACTCTTTAAGTCTGGTTTTTGCTCCATCGGTAGAGTGATCATCTATTATTATGATTCTTTCAGGACTAAAAACAGATAGTAGTACCGTAACTATTGGGATAATCGTAGGTAGTTCATTATATATAGGGATTACTACTGTTGTCTCCAATTTTATATTTTTCAAACTCCTTGTTGTACTCATTGTTTTATTAAAATAAGAGAATATTGAAATTTTAAGGAAGTATTGTAGTCGGAGGAGTATCGATTATCAAAGTCGGCTCTTGTGTCGGAGTCGGTTTTGGTGTACTTTGGTTTTTTATAACAGGTGTTGAGGAAGGTATCGGGGTTTGGGTGGGAATCAGTATCGGAACATTATTGGTATTTTCTAAATTCTCAAGATATCTTTGGATAATCATATTTAGGTGAGTTCTCTCTATAATCCTATCTAAAATCGGATAATTCTCTGCTTTTTGGAGAAAATTAGACAACCCTATCAAGAAAAAAGCGAATCCTAAACTAGCACCAATCGCAGTAAAAACCCCATTTAGTAACCCTCTCATTATCACATTTCTTTTTTTATTTGACCTAGATAAAAGACGCAAGTTTTTATTTAACTCTGTAATCTCCCATTTCAATGTATTTTCGCCTTGTGGAGCTCGTATTTGCATATTTAATAGTTTTTAGAAAAGTATTTACTGACTTAATCTAAACGAATATCAAGGTTTCTAGTGTCAATATTATTTAACAACTTTTCACAAAATTGAGCAAACTTAAAATCTTTCACTTCACTACCGTCTCTATATCTTAGAGAAATCGTCTCGTCTTGCTCCTCTCTTTTCCCAACCACAAGCATATACGGGACCTTCTCTTCTTGAGCTTGTCTGATTTTGTTTTGCATCCGTTCGTTATCCTTATCTATTTCCACTCGTACCCCACTCTCTTTTAATAATCCTTCCAGCTTTACAGAATAGTCTATATTTTGATCCGAAATAGGAATAATTTTAACCTGTACGGGTGACAACCAAGCAGGAAATGCTCCTGCAAAGTTTTCTAGTAGTATCATTAAAAACCTCTCAGCAGAACCAAGTATAGCACGATGGATCATAATAGGCCTTTGTTCTGACCCGTCTTTATCGATATATTTCAAATCAAACCTCTCTGGCATAACATAGTCTATTTGAACAGTGGATAATTGCCATTCTCTCCCCAAACTATCCGTTGCCATCAAGTCCATTTTAGGAGCATAAAATGCTGCCTCTCCTACCCCTTCATAATGATCAATATTGTTGCGCTTTACTATCTCCTCTGCCCATTTTTCTACTTTATCCCACACAACAGGGTCTCCTAAATACTTTTCGGGGTGTTTTGGATCTCGTGTTGATAATCTATATCTGTACTTAAAACCAAAAGTAGCCAATACAGATTTGATCATAGAGAGAGCCTTGTCTATTTCTTCATCTACCTGATCTTCTCGACAAAAAATATGACAATCATCTTGAGAAAAAGACCTGACTCTAGCCAAACCGTGTAGCTCCCCTGGTCTCTCGTCCCTATACAACATAGCAAAATCAGTCATTCGTAATGGAAGCTCTTTGTAACTTCTTGGTTTACTTGAGTAAATTTGTGTATGCTGTGGACAATTCATCGGTTTCAAAAAAAACTCTTCTTTGGAGTAGTTTGAAATAACCTGAAACATATCTTCTTTGTATTTATGATAATGACCGGAAGTTTTAAATAACTCTCCTTTCCCTATCTGTGGTGTCCATACTTGTAGATAACCCTCTTTTCGCTGAACCTCCTCAATATATTCATTTAATAATCTCCTAATCAATGTGCCTTTTTGGGTATAGAGAGGCATTCCTCCGCCTACTAAATCAGAAAAAGTAAATAAATCTAACATTTTACCTAATTTACGATGATCTCTTTTTTTTGCTTCTTCTATTTGCCACAAGTATTTATCCAAGTCCTCTTGACTCTGAAACGCAGTACCATAAACTCTTGTAAGCATTTCGTTTTTTTCGTCCCCTCTCCAATACGCACCTGCTATATTTAAGATCTTAAAAATTTTCACTTCTGAAGTAGAGTCAACATGCGGTCCTCGACATAAATCTACAAAACTATCCCCTGTCCAGTAAAGCATTAACTCCTCTCCTTCTTTAAGAAACTCAGTTATTAACTCTTGCTTAAATGGATTATCTTTAAATATTTCTCTTACCTTATCTTCACTTGCTATTTCTTGTCTAATTGGTAAATCTGCATCAATAATTTCTTGCATTTTCTTTTCAATTTTTCCGAAATCATCCTCACTTATCCCCATACTAAATCGCCCATCCATATAGAATCCCTGCTCAATCGCAGGCCCAATTGCTCGCTTGATTTTACCTGGCCACAACTCCTCTACTGCCTGGTTAAAGATATGTTCAGCAGTATGTCTGATTTTATATAATTTAAAATCTTCCTCTGTTCTTACAAAATCTGGTAATAACTTTTTAAAATCTTCGAATTTATCATTCATAGTAAAAAAATAATAATTAAGTTTACCCACTCGTTAGCAGTTGTACACATACAATGCTAAAAGACCCTTGACTAACCTATACCTAGATTAGTCAAGGGTCTTCAACGACGGTTCCACCTTTGATTTAACTTTTAGAAATATTTTGTTGTATGGTAGGAATTTTTAGGAAAATTTCACTGATATTTCCTTCTCTGCACTTTTAATTTGGTGTATATTATAAACGATTTGATAGTACAAATCAAAATAGTTATTTGTCTAGATAAAACTGTCCAATGTCCCTTAAAGTACTTATGTTTGGGTGGGAGTTAGCTCCTATAGTTTATGGAGGACTAGGAGTGGTCTGTCGTTCAATTACCGAAAGACTAGTTCAGAAAGGACTCAAGGTCACTTATATAATACCGAAGCTTCCGGTATCTATAGACATACCTCAACTCAATCTAATCAACGCATCTTCAATTACTCTTGACGAGAATATGTTGACACAAATACAAGTCAAATCAACCCTATCCCCCTATGTCAACAACGAACAATATCAACAGTTTTTACAATTTATAAGATCCACCCATTTGGGAAATCAAGATGGAGATGTTTACGGACTGGATTTGTTTACTGAGGTAGAAAGATATGCCTATAGAGTAAAGGAACTCGTTAATCAACAAGAATTCGATATTATCCACGCACATGACTGGATGACTTTCAAAGCTTCAGTTCTTGCTAAAAAGATTTCCAAAAAACCTCTGGTGGTACATATACACGCTACAGAGTATGATCGCTCTGCTGGTCATCCTAACCCGGTAGTGCTCGATTATGAGAGATTTGGACTAGAAAATGCTGACAAAATCATCGCTGTGTCGAACTTTACCAAGCAAACTATAATCGACAACTATCAAATACCTGCTTCTAAGATATCTGTAGTACACAACGCTATAGAACAAAATGAAAAAAACACAGAAATCTCTCCTCACGATAGAGAGATAGAAGATGATCCTTCGGTACTTTTCTTAGGTAGATTAACTGTTGCAAAAGGTGCAGATTATCTTCTTAGATCCGCACAAAAGGTTGTAAAAGTAATCCCTAATACTAAGTTTGTTTTTGTTGGAAAAGGAGAGATGATAAAAGAACTTATCAATATGAGTATAGACCTAGGTATTACAGAAAATGTTGTCTTCACAGGCTGGCTTAACCACGAACAAGTAGATAATGCATACAAACAAGCGGACTTGTTTGTCATGCCATCCATCACAGAACCATTTGGACTAACCGCACTAGAAGCTATGCGTAACGGTACCCCAGTATTAATCTCTAGGCAAAGTGGAGTAAGCGAGGTGATTCAAAACTGCCTTAAAGTAGATTTTTGGGATATTGACGCAATGGCAAACAAAATCCTCTCGGTTCTAACTCTAAAGCCACTACAAGAAACTCTTAGAGAAAACGGGGTTTACGATGTCAATCATCTTAACTGGGAGACTCAGACTGATAAAATCATAAATATATATAAACAATTGATTGAAAATGAATAAAAAGATAAAAAATACTTATAAAAAATCAATATGTTTCTACTTTCAGGTTCATCAACCTCTACGACTCTCTCAGTACAACTACTTTAAGAAAAATAAAGATACTAAATATTTCATAGGGGATAGTCCATATACAAACAAGTTTTTTGTTAAAAAAGTCGGAAAAAAAAGCTATCACCCTACCAATAACCTACTTTTAGATCTACTAGCTAGACACAAAGAATTTCGCTGTAGTTTTTCTATATCTGGTATTGCCTTAGAGCAATTTGAAAAATACGATCCTTCTCTGATAGAGAGCTTCCAACGCCTTATTAAAACACGAAGAGTAGAGCTGTTAAGTGAGACTTATTATCATTCATTAAGCTGGATTTACTCCAAACAAGAGTTTGCTGAGCAGATTATACTTCATCGTAAAAAGATCTTTCAGCTTTTCAAAAAACGACCCAAAGTTTTTAGAAATACTGAACTAATCTATAACAACGAACTTGCTAACTTTATACGAAAACTTGGTTTCGAAGCGATTTTAGCAGAAGGATGGGATTACTATCTAAACCGAAAATCTGCCAACTTTGTTTACGAAGCACCCAAGTTTAATCTACACCCCGAAGACGAAAAGATAATTCGTAGATACAAAATCAAGGATCGTGCCAATCGGCGAATAGCACTACTGCTTAAAAACTATAAACTATCTGATGATATTGCTTTTAGGTTTTCTGATAAAAACTGGAAAGAACATCCCTTAAGTGTAGAAAAGTTTGTAAACTGGGTTGAGAGAGCTCCTGGAGAAACCATCAATTTATTTATGGACTATGAGACATTTGGAGAACATCAATGGGAAGATAGTGGAATTTTTAAATTTTTAGAATTACTGCCCGGAGAGCTTTTGAAACGAGGGATAGGATTTCGAACTCCAAGTGAAACTATTAGTGATCTAGACATAAAGAGTAGTATTGATATACATCCTCTAATATCCTGGGCAGATTTAGAGAGGGATTTATCTGCTTGGCTAGGGAATAAAATGCAACGACATGCTGCAGACCAAATATATAAAAACGAACCAATAGTAAGGTCAATAGTAGCCGGTCTCCTCGATAATTCTAAGAAGCGCAAACTTCTATCCACTTGGAGAAAACTACAAACATCAGATCACTTCTACTATATGTCTACCAAGTACTGGAATGACGGGGATATTCACAAATACTTTAGCCCTTATGAGTCCCCTTACGATGCATATATTAACTATATGAATGTTGTTAATGATTTCACCAGTAATCTAAAAAATATGTCTAGCTACAAAACGATTGTTTAATATGACAGATTATGGATCTTACCGTAATGAATATCTTATAACTAACACCTTCGGGAGCTATTCCTCATCTAACTATCTATATGGAAATACACGCAAATATCACGGACTTTTAGTAGCCACCGAGGACCAACTCACTAAGTTTAATGTGTTAAATAGAATAGTAGATAGCTACAAAAATACTAGTGAAGAACTTTTCCTAACTAGCAATATCTATCAAAACGAGATTGTCGAACCACAAGGATATGAGTATCAACAGAACTTTAACTTCAAACCATTTCCCAAATGGAGTTTTCTATCTAACACCGCAAGAATCACTAAAACAATCCTGCTAGATCACTACGAAAACTCTCTTTTAATAAAATATAAATTTAATACTGTAAAAGCTGGAGTTTTCACTCTGAAACCACTTGTTAATTTTCGTAGTATTCACTCTACCGAAAATATGTCAGACAATGTCACCCCTGAGAGCCTAGATATTGGTAATTATATAAAGATCAATTTAACAAACGAACATGTATTAAATATCTGGTACCCCGGAAGTATTTATAGGCAACAAACAGAGGTATATTATAGGTTTTACTATCCCGATGAAGCAAAAAGAGGATATCAATTCCTAGAAGATTTAATCCAGCCTTGTTTTTTCGAGTCCACTATACCTGCCGGTATCTCTACTCTGTTTTTTAAGTTCTCGTATAACAACTATTTTTCAGAAACTCTTGAATCTGTATGGCATAAAGAGATAACTAGAAAGGTAAACCTTGTTACAAACAAAGCCACAGAACAATCTACACAAAGCCAAGTAGAAAAACACTATTTACCGCTAGAACTAGATAGATTTCAAAAAAACTTACAAGATCAAACAGAGCTTTTTATAAACTTTGCAAACAATCATAGTGGGATTTGTGCGGGTTATCACTGGTTTGACGAATGGTCAAGAGATACTTTTATTTCTCTTTTTGGTCTCACAATGTCTACTAACAACATAGACACTGCTCAAAATATACTAGAAAACTGGGGAAAACAGCTAAAACAAGGACTCCTTCCAAATAGACTCTTGTTTACCAGTATCCTTAATTCACTTGATAGTGTTTTTTGGTTTACTATAAGACTTTATCAATTTAGTCTTATAAAAAATGACTTCACTCTTTGTGAAAAATTTCTTCCTAATCTAGAAAATGTATTGATTCAATTTCACAACAAAACACATAACATAGAAATCACACCAGAGGGACTGCTCTACGATAAAAATGTAACAGAAGCATTGACCTGGATGGACGCCAAAGTCGACGAGAAACCTGTAATCGATAGAAGTGGAATGGCAGTAGAAATTCAAGCATTGTGGTATAACTACATTCGGATTATGATCATCTTAAAAGAAAACCTAAACGACAGAACACACCTAACCTACCTAAAAGAACTAAAAATTACTATCGAGAGGAACTTCGAAAAAGTATTTTGGAATTCTTCTCAAAACTGTTTAGTGGATTGTGTACGAGAAGACTTTACTGATAAATCTGTTAGGCCAAATCAAGTAATTGTTGCATATCTACCCTTCAAACTACTAGGAAATAGAAAAAACAAAATGATACTAGCTACTGCTGAGCAAAAACTACTTACAGACTTGGGCCTCAAAACCTTATCAAAAGAAGATCCAGCCCATGTAGGAGAATACGAAGGGGACCAAAGACAAAGAGATAGGAGTTATCATCAAGGAACAGTATGGCCATTTCTACTTGGTTTTTACCTATGTGCATATTATGAGACTTATCTAAAAACTAAATCAGCTAGAAACTATGTTATAGATAAACTTCTGACTTTCCAAAACGCATTAGATAGTAGGAAACTAAACTACATACCAGAAGTTTTTAGTGCAGAAAGGTTAGAACCCAATGGGTGCATAGCCCAAGCTTGGAGTGTTGCGATGACCCTAGAAACAATCTATCATTTAAGAAGTAATTAAAAAACTATGTCCACTAATCTTGTAATCGGAAATGGATCAACCCTTGTTAATATTAACGATTCCCTAAATCTAAAAGACCTCTATTGGCCATTTGTCGGAGAAGCTAACCACCTAAGCCTCAGGGCCAATGAAATATTTTTTTATATAGATGGACTACTAATAGATCTTAATCGTGAAAATTTT
>CAYQRB010000008.1:0-14496 GCA_964420145.1 uncultured Candidatus Saccharibacteria bacterium | reverse complement strand
CAGAATGTTCGACTGAGACAGAGCAGCAGCGCGAATTTTTTAATTAAAACCAATTATCTTGAAAATTCTTTAGTAGCAAGATCTAGTGCAACAAGTGAATTATATGGTTTGGAGCTAACTTTCACAGACTTTGTGGTTTATGATCATGATATCTTACTTAGACGCATAGAGGTTAAAAATACATTCCCAGAATACAGAGAGATATTAGTATTTTTCAAGCAAAACTTTTATATGCGTGAAGATGATTCAGGAAATACCGCTACCTGGTTCGAACCCGCCAATATTATGTGTCATTATAAAAAAAACACCTACCTCGGTATCGGACTTTGTTCAAAACTTCATGAATTTACCTGCTTTGCACCAAGTGATAACGATAATCGTGGTGCTAGTCCCGATGCTTTAGGAAAATTGCCTTTTAACCCTGTTTCTACAGGAACAACTCAGTCTTGTATTTCTGTAGCTCTAAACCTAGCTGGTCAATCAAGCCAACTTATCGAATACTTCATTGTTTGTGGTCATAATTATCAAGACATAACCGATTTGACACGATATATAAGAAAAGCTGATCGTAACGAACTCCAAGAGAAAACAAACTTTTACTGGCAAAATTGGCTTAACCCAAAAACAGGAATATCTCTTTTCGTTGATAAACAAAAAAACAAGCAGTTAGAAAACCTGTATGCTCGATCTTTGTTGATAATGCGAACACAAACTGATAACAATGGTGCTATTATCGCAGCCAATGACTCTGAGTTTGTCAAACAAGGAGGGAAAGACTCATACTCTTATATGTGGCCACGAGACGGAGCAAACAGCACGCTTGCTTATATTGAGTCAGGTTATCCCGAACTAGCTAAAAATTTCTTTAGGTTCTGTGAGCAAGCAATTACGAAAGAAGGATACCTCCATCATAAATATTATTCTGATATATCAAAAGGGATAGGTAGTAGTTGGCATCCATGGATTGACAAATATGGCAACGAGCAACTACCCATACAAGAAGATGAGACTGCTAGTGTGGTAGTTGCCCTATATAAATATTATCTATATTATGAAGATTTGAGCTTTATTACAGAGTTATGGAATTCCTTTATCGTTCCAGCACTTAACTTCCTAATAGATTACAGGTTTTTAAGTAATAACCTCGAAGATAACAACCCTATTGGTTTCCAACTTGCAGGTTCTATGCTCCCTAAACCTAGCTATGATTTATGGGAAATCCACTGGGGAGTACATAGTTATACCGTCGCAACCGTTTACCAAGCCCTACTTGCTGGAGCAAAACTAGCAGAGAGCCAGAAATTCGAACATTTGATTACTACCTGTATCAGGGCTTCCGAAGAAATCAAAACTGCATATGAGGAGAATTTCTATGATGAAAAGTCTCAGAGATTTATCAATAGTATTTATTGTGATAGTCATCATACTCGTTCACACAAAGACCACAAAGCCGACTCCTCTATGTATGCCCTTTGGATGAGTGAGATGTTTGAAATCACTGACCCTAG
Organism: uncultured Candidatus Saccharibacteria bacterium; assembly: GCA_964420145.1. GTDB lineage: Bacteria > Patescibacteriota > Dojkabacteria > B142 > OLB20 > JAJTYI01. The sequence continues at coordinate 12,988 of CAYQRB010000008.1, read as the reverse complement.
AATTATGCGTACTATGTCAGCAATAGAAAACGACTTATGGATAGATAGTGAAATTGGCGGAATAGCACGTAAAGATAACGACCACTATTTACAAATAGACAAGACACTTCCTGGAAATCCATGGTTTATTTCTACTTTATGGATGGCTCAATACTGGTTGAAGTTAGGAAATAAAGAAAAAGCATCCCGATATATTGACTGGGTACTGAAACACACAGATGACACAGGACTTATGGCAGAGCAAGCCCACCCTCATAACGGATTTGGGTTATCCATGAAGCCACTTACTTGGTCTCATGCAGAGTTTGTGAAAACTATGAATATGGTTTAGGCCGGTAGTTTAAGACTTTAAATTCAGCACTACCATCTTCCCTCGTGTCATCAAATCCAGGGTTTCCAAAGTTCCTTGCATAAACGATCCCGAATCTTTAACCCCACCAAAAGGGAAATTATCGGGACCACGGTCAGGTTTGCCGTTGATTTGAACAGTTCCAACCTCTAATCTATCAGCAATTTTAAATGCTTGGTCTATATTTTGTGAGTATACACTTGTTTGCAGTCCATACCGGGATCCGTTAGCTAGTTCTATGGCTTGTTCGTCAGATTCATAAATACCTACCGGCAGTAGTGGGCCAAACTGCTCTTCGTAAAATACCCTCATTTGAGGAGTAACCATAGTTAACAATGCCGGTGTTAAGTGATTGCCATTGTGATTTGGTGCTATTTGTACCTGTGCACCTTTGGTAACAGCGTCATTATAAAGCTCCATCACATAATCTACTGCTTTGTCATCAATCATGGGATTTACTTCTACACTTCCCGCCACTTCCGTTAAACGCTTAGAAAAACTATCAGCAATATCTCTATGTGCTAGTACAAGTTTTTGTGCAGTACAGCGTTGTCCACAGTATGAATATGCTCCTTTTACAATCTCATCAACAGTTCTGTCTATATCGGCATTTTCTGTAACAATCCCAATATCTTTTCCTCCAAGCTCCATCAGTAGTGGAACACCATTACTTACTGTTTTGATATGGTTACCGACTTCTGTACTCCCCGTAAAAGCAATTAATTTTACTTTCTCATGAGTTAATAAAGTATCTCCAATCTCAGAAGAACTTCCTGTTACGATATTAAGTACTCCTGCAGGTAATCCTGCGTCTAAAAAATGCTGGTAAAACTCATAACTTGTATAAGACCCTTGGGTGGGAGGCTTTAGGACAACAGTATTACCGGAAAGTAATGCTGGAATTACTTTTGTAACGGATAGATTGATAGGATAGTTAAAAGGAGAAATTGCTAACACTACTCCAAGTGGAACTCTGGAATACATTCCCGTTTTTCTATTTCTGGGAAACTTGGGATCAATATCCCCATAATAAAGACTACCTTTCCAATGTTTAATGGCAGAAATAGTAAGCTCTATATAATCAATCGAACGAGAAATTTCACTTTTTGCATCGTTATCAAATTTTCCGATTTCTCGATGTAACAAATGTGAGAGTCTATCTGTATCCTGACGCAAAGATTTAACCGCTTTTGAGAGAATTTCTATCCTATCACTAATATTAGAAAACCTCCAATTTTGGAAAGCACCATCAGATGATATAACAGCCATCAAGGCCTGTTCTCTACTAGCTGATGCAACAGTAGCAAAAACTTGCCGATCCCAAGGAGATTTTATATCGATAACACCCAAACCACCACTGAGAGAAGATCCATTGATAAAAAGATTTTTATTATCCATACTAGAAATTATTAATAAAATTTTGTTGATAAGAATAATTTGTATAGATAATATACCCCAAAGCCAGTAAGATTAAAATTACTAAGATAATAGTTTTGTGATACTCTTTCATTTTGTATTTATAAAGTCTCTAACAACTTAACTGGAAATAGGTTTCGCTATTACTACAAACCTCTTCTCTGCTGATAGACCGCTACAAGTATATAGAGTAAGTATTTCCTCTTTTGTATTGTTTTCAATAGCTATATTTTCGGGATTTGTTTCAAATACTTTATCAATTTTGTATATATGTTCTTTTCCTTCCCAAAAAACAAGAATCTCATCACCTACCAATAGCTTGTTTAGATGATAAAATGTATTTTTACCCTGTCCAAAATAGCGATGTGCTACTATTACGGTATTTCCTCCTTTTTGTGGATTAGAAGTTTGTGGTCGTCTCCAAGATTGCCCATTATGCAAAATATCTATACTATCTCCCTCTAGTACTTCTGAATCAACATTGATTTTAGGAATTACTATACGATTTTCAGTAGGGATTGGATTTAATACATCTTCCTCAACTCCTGCATTCTTCGCTGCCTGACTCTGATATACAAAACCCTGTGTATTATCTCGGTTTTGATTTAGCAGTAATTCGACTTCAGGGAAAAACGGCATTGCCATTATATAAACTGCCAAGAAAAAAACAACTACCGACAACAGACTGTTTAATCTTTGCCAATTATTCCTATTTTGAGTTTTATGTTTATCTCTAGTTTTAATATTTTTAATGACCTTTTTCTAATCTCCCAGATTATAACACTTTAGCTTAGTTTATCCGTACTTAGTTATAAAAGTTTTGGTTGCACTCACTTGATTCATCTAGCATAATGATTATGTATTCTTAAAAATTATGTCAGCAGAACTTAAACAACAATATCTAAAAATATTAAACAACTTGTACTACTCGTGGGATTATAAATCAGAATTACCCTTACTAGAGCAGTACGAAGAAGGTTGGCGTAGACACCCTTCCCCACAAAGCTATCTCGAAGACTTTGGTCAAAATGTTTTAGACAAAACCTTATCCAAAGATGAAACAGCTATAACAACTGCAATCAGCAGGCTTGATCGATATTTAGCCAAACCAACATGGTTTGATAAATACTGTGAGACACATTCACAATTTGCCCAATTGAAAAGAAATCCTATTGTTTATTTCTGTATGGAATTTGGTCTAGTGGACTGGCTACAAATATATTCTGGAGGATTAGGAGTACTCGCAGGAGATTATCTCAAAGAATCAAGTGATCTGGGAATCCCTGTAGTAGGAATAGGACTTTTTTATCATCAGGGGTATTTCCATCAGACATTTACTCCCGAAGGAAGACAAGTCGACGAGTATTTAACACAAGACCCGGCTGACTTTCCTTTTAAGCTCGTAAGCAAAATAGACGGATCCCCACTATATATAGAAATTGATATTAAAGATCATGTTGTCTATGCACAAGCCTGGAGACTACAAGTCGGACGAGTGAATTTATTTTTGCTTGATACAAACATAGAGAAAAACAAACTTCCCGAAGATCGGATGATTAGCGCACACCTCTATGGTGGAGACAACGATACTCGTATAAGGCAAGAAATCTTACTAGGAATCGGAGGAGCAAGACTTCTAAATAATTTAAATATTGATCCTTCTATATTTCATATGAACGAAGGTCATTCAGGGTTTCTAGTACTAGAAATTGCCAAACAAATTATGCAAAAAAGAGGTGTTGATTTCAAAACTGCCCTCGAAGAAGTAGATTCAGAACTTATTTTTACTAACCATACACTAAAACCAGCAGGGAACGATAACTTTCCATACGACCTACTTGCTAGTTATTTATTTGCGTACACAGATGATCTTAATACTGATTTAGAAACAATCTTCAATCTAGGCAGAGATGACGATTATTCGAACGGTAACTTCTCTATGACTATGCTTGGATTTAGACATGCAAAAGTATCAACTGCTGTGAGCAAACTCCATGGAGTTGCTGCTTCTAAAATCTGGCCTAAGTATCCACTTCTTTCAGTAACCAACGGAACTCACGCTCCAACTTGGCTTAACCCAGATCTCTATAAGTTACTAGAAAAATACTTAGGAGTTGATTTTCTAGAAACTCCTCTAGAAATAGATTTTTCAAAGATTTTTACGATATCTGCAAATGAAATATGGACTACACACCTCAAGAGAAAACACAAACTTATAAACACACTAAACAAAGAGTTAAACCTATATCTAAACCCTGATGCACTTACAGTAGCCTGGTCTCGTAGATTAGCATCTTATAAAAGACCAGATTTAATTATCTCGGATATAGAAAGAATGAAAAGGATTGTAAATAATCCTGAAAAACCACTACAGATACTAATCGCAGGAAAAGCTCATCCACAAGATATTATCGCAGTAGACCTACTCCAAACGATTAACCAGGAGTTAAGCTCTGCTGTAAACACCGAACTTGCGCATAAAGTTGTGGTAATACCCGATTATAACTGGAGACTAGCAAAAACAATGGTATCAGGATCAGATATCTGGCTTAATACACCTTTCAGGTTTGAAGAAGCTTCAGGAACAAGTGGAATGAAAGCATCGATGAACGGAGTAATACAGCTTACAACACTAGATGGTTGGACTGATGAGGTAGCCTGGGAAGGAAAAGGCTTTGTGGTAGACCATAACGATCCCATTACTTCACTACACGATAACCTTGAGTTCAAAGTAGCTCCATTGTTTTTTGATCAAAACAGAGAGGGGTATAATGAAGTCTGGGTAAAAATGATGAAAGAAAGTATAGTTTTAGGACTAAGGGATTTTTCCTCATCAAGAATGGTTCGAGACTACTTTGAAAAAGTCTATTCCCAGATTTTATAAAAAGAGAATCATCGTTGTAAGATAATTCAATTATATGGAAGTAAGAATCCACAAGTCTTGGCAAAAGTATTTACAAAAAGAATTCGACTCTGCCTATTTTCAAGAACTCACTAAGTTTGTCAAATCAGAATATTCTCGAAAGGCTATTTATCCGCCCGCTCCGCTAATCTTTAATGCATTTAATCTAACTCCGTTTGATAGTGTGAAAGTAGTTTTGATTGGACAAGACCCATATCACGGCGCAGGACAGGCACACGGATTGGCTTTTTCTGTAAAAAAAGGGATACCCAAACCGCCTTCTTTGCAAAACATTTTCAAAGAAATAAAATCTGATATTGGTACAGATATCCCTATAGACGGGGATCTTACCCGGTGGGCGAAACAAGGAGTTTTTATGCTTAACACAGTTTTAACTGTCCGACATAGTCAGGCAGGAAGTCATGCACACAAAGGATGGGAAACATACACAGATTCAGTTATAAAAATCCTTTCTGAAACAAAAGAAAATCTGGTATTTCTACTTTGGGGAAATTATGCGCGAGCAAAAAGAGACTTAATTAACCAAAATAATCACCTAGTCTTGGAAGCAGTTCACCCCTCACCATTTTCAGCTGACAAAGGATTTTTTGGCTGTAAGCATTTCAGTAAAACCAATAAATACCTAAAAGAACATCGAGTTGAGGAAATTGAGTGGTAATCATTTATAAACTTTCTCTTGTAAGCTAAATAATTTAGAATACAGTTTAAAAATTTATCTCAGACCAGGCAGACTTGAACTGCCAGTCTCGTGAACCCGAATCACGCGCTTTAGCCAATTAAGCTATGGTCTGGTTGGATACTCAAATCGTACAGTACCATAATACAAAAAGAAGTTGTTCTTTCCAATAATGTATGAATACTAAAGAATTATTTCAGGGTCGGTATTGTATATTCTAGTTTTTTCATTTAAACCTCCTCCTAATATATTCAGTTATCTCGCTCCCTTTTTCTAATGGCTGCGATGTATTCCCACTTCTGATATAAAATCTCTCAAGCTTCCGCCCATGTTCATCCATAACTTCTAGGAAAATAGGCTCGTTACCTGCTTCTACATCTATTCTACAAATCTCTTTTCCATCCAAGACAGGAAATGTAACTATTAAATTCGTTGTACTAAAAACAGTACCAAAGGTTTTATTAAGTTGATTTCTTAAATGTATTTCAAACTCATCCTTATTTCCATCTTTTAAGGTCAAGTAATCTTTACCAAGCCCCAATGCAACACCATTATCATCTACTCCGATTATTAAAGTTCCTCCCTCGCCATTACTAAAAGCTGATATAGTTTTAAGAATAATATTTTCCATCTTTTTGTCCTGTACATCTCGATCGATATCCCATCTGTAGGAAGATTTAAATTCAAGCCTTAAATTTTCACCCAGTGCAATAAGTTCTTCGATTGTATCTGGATTTGAATCATTTGTTGGGTCTTCAAATATGGTTTGTATCTGACTGAGGATTTGTTTGTTTCTTTCTTCTAAAAATTCATAGTAATCATCTTTATTAAAAGACTCTTTAGATAATATTTCTATTGCTTTTTTGCTAATCTGATGAGAGGAAAAAAGTTTATAAATTTCATCTGCATTATTACTACTAAATAATTTGGGTAAGTATTCATTAGGTAATGTATCACTAATTATATGTCTGTTAGTTACAGGTAGTAAAGGCGTTCTATTAAGAATTGAATTTATATCCTCCCCAACAACATCCTTTCCCCATGAGCGTGGAACAATATGATGATCATCTAGTCGAGAATAGTCAGGCAAGTCAAGTGTTTTCCAATCTCTAGCTCCATTAATGATATAGAGATTAAAAATTGCATTATAAATCGCTGAATTTGGGTTTGTTTCCCGGATTAGGTTTAAATTTTGGTATAAATCCTTAAATCTCTGTACAATTTCTGGTATTGCATTATCGTCTTCAAACCATTTAATCATTAATTTGTAGTCTTTTGCAGACTGTGATTCAACGGAACTAGAGTAGTTTTGTGTAAAAACTGATGCCCAATACCATTGTCTCAGTTTCTTGATTGCTGAAAGATGGTTCTCCTTCAGGTTGTTGTCAATATATGCTTTAAGTGCGGAAAAAATAGGTAATATCCCATTATATGGCAGGAACCTCATATCTATTACCCCGTATTCACGAGGGTTTTTTAATGTTTTCACAGCGTTCTTATACGCCTCAACAGAAGTTTTCCACTCATTTTCGAAGGTTTCAGCATCTGTAATTAATGTCTTCTCCTCTTTAGTATTATCCTCAAGCCTTATGGTCTTTTTTACATTTGGGACAAGATAATAAAGATATCTGGGTGAACAATAATCTTGTAGTTTAATAGACATATTTTGAAGAAGGTGAACTTTTGTTCTCGCTTCATCGACAAACATCAGATCATCTTTAACTATCCTCCAATTCTCTTTAAGATTAATCTCGTGAGGTCTTAAAATAGCATTTAATAAATCAAATATACTTAACGGTACACCTTTACTATTAATCTTTGTAAAAATGTCGCAAACCTTTTCAATTGGCATATTCCTATCTAATTCTATATAACTGATGCTGTATTCGTTTAAGGTTACTTCTACAATCTGCTTTAAAGCTTCATACTTCTCGCTTACCATTTCAATATCAAGCCCTTCCTTTATTAGGTAGTCTTTATATCCATTTAACCATGTGAAAAATGCAAAGGTCTCAGTTAAAACTGATACTGGTAGTATATTATTCTGATATTGCAAGGCTGGATCGTTCAAAAGGTCTCTAATACTCTTATGTTCCCATTCATAATAAAAAGCCTCGTCAAAATCAGATTCTAAAAGATTATTTATATTTATAAAAAAGTGGTAACTGGATTTTCTCTTAGGGAAAGGAATATCTTTAGCGAAAAATGCATAATATAGAGCTGACAATCTTTGTTGTCCTAGGGTCTACATTACCTTTAAACCCGTAAATTGATTCACAATTTAATATGCGAATATTCTCATCAGAAGCTTTCCAAAACAAAAGCGTACCGACATAATAATCCATAAAGATTGACTTCAATAAGTCAGCTACATCCCATGGATCCCATTCAAATTCTCTTTGAAAATCAGGTATAACAAATTCCCCTTTGTGAATCTGAGAGAGCAAATTTTGTAATGATACTTTTTCAGTTTTTTCTATATGCCTCATAATGTAAAGTATTAAATTAATCTTAACTATCACTCCTATAATTCTGAGCCTCTTTTACGCCCAGAGGACTTGTATTATTACTAGTTCTCACGAACTTTCGTGGTAACAAGTTTGTAGGATATATAGCATGTATTTTGGGTCATATTATTTATCTGTCATTTCTAACTTGGTCGGGCTGGTGAGACTCGAACTCACGCTCTCACGACCCCCAGCCGTGCATTTTAGCCAACTAAACTACAGCCCGCTTTATGCTTTAATTATACAGTTCTTATTGATTTAAATAAAAATTTTTATCAATTTACTCAATAATTTGGTAGAATTTGCAACAAGTTCTTAACAATCTAATAGTAATAGGTGATACTACTCAACGGTGACATGGCCAAGTGGTAAGGCATGGGTCTGCAAAACCCTTATCCCGGGTTCGATTCCCGGTGTCACCTAGATATTACTATTTTATGCCGTGGTGGCGGAATGGTATACGCGCTGGACTTAAAATCCAGTGGCTTTACAGTCTTGAGGGTTCGAGTCCCTCCCGCGGCATATGATGACTATACGCATTTTTAGTAAAAATCATGACTTCTGAGCAACGCTGGCTTTCCAAGCGATATATCTTGTACAGACTACTTACCAATATGTGGTTTTTCGGTGCTGTCTGGTTATATTTCTATCGGCTTTTTATCAATGATCAGAAAATCGGAATTCTTGACGGGATGGCTTTTGCTATAAGACTCCTTGCAGAGATACCTTCTGGGGTTTTGGCGGATAGGTTTGGAAGAGATAAAATTGTTCGCTTAGGACAAATATTTGTCAGTGGAGGAATACTAATACAAGCATTTGGAAATAATTTTTTCCCATTTTTTATAGGTCAAGCTATTTTAATGATAGGTGTCTCACTTGCCTCCGGAGCAGATGAAGCATTATTTTTTGATAATCTGAAATTTAAACAAGACTCTCTAAACTGGAGAAAGCTTGTAACTCGTGGATCCCAAGTGGCGCTTATTGGTTCACTTATCACCACCATCGTAGGAGGTTGGCTTCATACCATAAATCCCCGCATTCCTTGGATTCTCACTGGGTTAGTTTTTCTCTTTGCAGTGATTATCATTTTGCCAATTAAAGATATTCGTCCTAAAAAATTAAAATCAGAACTAGCAACAGAAACCGACAGCTATATCGCTGATATCAAAAATGGATTTAAGCAATTTCGCCTACCTAAACTATGGATATATGTTCCAATAATTATTACAGTTCAGGGACTGTTTTACGCTACCGGATGGGGACTTTTGCGTCTGGTGTTAATGGATCGTTTCCATTTTGATCCGTTTCAAGGATCTATTGTAATAGCGGTTAGTAATATTATCACTGTTCTGATTTTGCATCTTATGAATAAACGCGCAGAACAGATAAGCGAAAAATATTTTCTGACCTTTATCGCACTTTCAGCAGTCGTCAGTTTATTATCTTCACTTGGAGATATCGGAGTTTTTGGTTTTCTTGTAATACTTATTCTATATGCAGGAGAATATATTCTTTATCCATTTATGAGTGAAATCATAAACAACAACTCTCCAGAAAAGCAACGCGCCACCGTCCTCTCGGTAGCGTCCTTTATGCGAATGCTTCCATATATTGCACTTGCGCCAGTAATTGGATATCTTAATCAAATCGGGAAACTGGAATACTTTCTAGTTGGCTGGTCTATTTTAATATTGGTAGCTATTCTGTTGTATCTTTCACTAAAAAAGCGTGATAGTCTTATTCAGTTAAAATCTGATGAGATAATTATCGACAGGACAGCGGAATAATTAATAATGAAAAGAACGCGTTCTGCAGGAATAATAATAAAAGCTAATAAAATAGTACTTATGCACCGTATTAAGTATGGGGCAAAATATTATGTTTTCCCAGGAGGTGGTGTAGAAATAGGCGAAACAACCGAAGAAACGGCTTTAAGAGAAGTTTTTGAGGAAACTACTCTTACAGTAAAAATCGAGAAGTTACTCTATCAGCATATTTACGATGATAATTCCGAACAGTTTTTTTACCTGTGTAACTATATCTCAGGAGAACCCAAACTAGGTGATGCTAATGAAGCTGAAAATATGCTAGAAGATCCAGAAGAGTTTTATGATCCAAACTGGTATCCACTAGATAAATTATCACAACTACTTCTCTATCCGCTTGAAATTCGTGACTGGCTGATTGAAGACTTACGAAAGGACTTCGGCAACACTCCCAAAGTCGCTAGGATAAAAATCTCAGAACTAAGGCGTACTCTATAAACGAAGACTAGTCTTTTTTCTCAGCAAAAGTGATTTTTAGATTCGCCAGTTTCTCTCCAATTAAAAAATCATAGAGAACCATACCCAAGACCATACCCACTACAGAAGAAGTGAGGTATTGCCAATCTGCAAACCCAAAAGCTAGAGCAACAGCAGGGTTTAGAACTCCAGCTGATCCTGCTAAAACTGCAATTACAATTCCTAATAAGAGTGATCCACCAATCACAACACCACTCATAGTACTTTCGGTCTTTTTCCTGACTACTGCCATAATTCCAAAACCAAACACAGCAGAACCTAACATTTCAGCGAAAAAAACATGGTTACCAAAAATATTTGCTGTATTGATTTCACCTCCCAAGCTTTTGACAGAGTACATAGCAACCACACCTGCAACTAACTGTACCAGTATATACATTACCGCTTCTTGTAGCTTTATTTTCTCTCTTACCCATAGCCCAACAGTTACAGCTGGGTTAATATGGCAACCAGAAATAGGACCAATCGTATAAACAAAAATCAACAAAGTAATAGTAGCGAGCATAGGCGTAGATACAGGAAAATCTTTGGCTACTGAGAGTACTACTATAAAAGAAAGTACAAATGTACCCAAAAACTCAGCTATATATTTTGCAGTGTTTTTCATAATAAAAGATAAAAGATTATGAGCTTATTATAATATAAATTTCAGAAAAATAAATACACAAAGGAACCCCACTAATCGAGGAAACTCCCTTCTCCCCCCAATCGCCAGAAAACTACTCCCTTCAATCCATACTCCTTTGCGATATCTGTCCTTGCCTTTACCCCATCTGGATCTATATAAACCAAAGCCCTATCTTCTTTAACTCCTGTATTTTTATTAACTGCAGAATAAAAAAATATTTTCTCCCCTTCGAATGTAGAGGACTCTCCTTGGTTGTTTGCTAATATACTCGCGACATTAGAGTATGTATATGCTTTTGCAGGACGAGGATTTGACTGTTTATTTAATGTTGAATTTGTCTGAATATTTAGTTTTTCGCTAGCCTGATCAGTAATAGTAGGTTGATACCACTCATAGGCATATAAATGTACCCCTAAGACAGTTTTCTCTGGTGGGATTTGTCCTTTAGCATATTCAAGAATTTTTCTAATCCAGCCAGTAGGACCGATTGGACCAGGATACATATCACCTGAATATGTATAATCATAGGCCATTATCCTAATTTCATCGGCGTATTGGGCAATTGCCATCCAATCCTGAACCTGCCTTGTTTCTGGGCGATAAGCATAATAAACATCATCTCCCCATTTTGCAAGAACCGTAACTGTAAGAGTTTTATCATTAGCTCTCAACTGTGTAGAAAGTTTATCTAAAAACTCAAAATACAAGTCTTTGTCTACTAAGCTAATAGATTCATAATCCAAATCAATACCATCATAGCCGTTAGAAATAACAGTACTCACAACAGAGTCAATATGACGATCCCTACTCTGCTTGGAGCGCAAAATACCCCCAAATAAATTGTGATCAAACATTCCGATTGTAGGAATAATCTTGAGATTATTACTACGGGCATAGCTTATTAAAGTAGTTTTATTTGTTGGGTATTTGGAGTTTAGGGTTCCATCTGCTCTAACTTCATACCAAACAGGAGAAATAGTATTAAAATAGTTTGGATTTTTCTGTAAAGATTGTAACCCAGCAGGAGAAGCCCAAGTTGGTATCCAGCCCGCTATTTGTAGTGGTTTTCCAGATATTTCGATAGTTTTTTTATCATCAGAAACTTCAGGTACGCTGATTTGTGACTTAGTTTGGTCTTGCGCTGTATCTTTATTACCTTTAACATACACAGGAGTGGGAAGTATTGAATTTACGGAGTTTGAGTCAGAAAATTGATTATAGCCACTCAGTATGATAAAACTAAATGCGAAAAGTAAAGAGAAAAAAACTACTACAGTAGTTATTATCAAAAAGTTCTTGTTAAACCTAAGTTTAGTTTTATTCATAACTTATTTTATCTTATAGCAGTCAAAATGCTAAGTCGAGCAGAGATCAAAAATCACCTGAAAGCCTTTCCAGTCAGAAATGATATTGTAGTAGATATACTCACAGGCCCTACCGCAGTCGGGAAAAACTGGGTTGTAGATAGACTGAAAACTTCTCATAAATTTTTAATCCCTACCACCTCCAGACCACAAAGAAGTGATGAGGAGCACGGAGTACAGTATTATTTCGTTAGTAAAAAGAAATACGAAGAATTACTTTTGAAAGGTGAGTTTATTACCACATTTACTATGGGAAACCAGTACTATGGTTATCAAAAATCTGTTTTAGAAGAAATATCCACCCAAAAATATATTCCACTAGCCACAATTTATTATAAGGTACTTGATCCTTTCCTAGAAAAGTTTCCAAATTCAAGAATATATTTTATGTTTCCCACTTTTACTAAAAAGGGATTAGAACTCCTGAGAAAAAGGATGCTCTCAAGAACAGTATGGCAGTTCGAAGCTAGATGGAAAGATACACTCGAACAAATGAGAGCAATGTATGAGACCAAACCAACATTACTAGAGAAATATCCAAACAGCAAACTATACACAATCACCAACGACAAAAGTGCCTTAAAGCTAATAAAAGATATGCAGAAAAATAAATAATCAATCTAGGGATTTACCTGTTAATTGATTATATATTTTCCATACATAATCAATAACTAACCTAAGAACTATCCCTACAATAACACCGATCGGAAAAGTAAGAGGAAAGTCTATAAAAATAAAAGACGCAGAGAACCCAAGTAAAGCTACAATAACAGCACCCTCTAATACTAAGGATAAGATTCTTTTCATTCATTCAGACTTGGT
>CAYQRB010000007.1:0-33934 GCA_964420145.1 uncultured Candidatus Saccharibacteria bacterium | reverse complement strand
CGATCTCAATCTAAGAGAAAATCGGAGCGACAAGACTCGAACTAGCGACCTCAGCGTCCCAAACGCAGCGTTCTAGCCAACTGAACTACGCTCCGATTTTTAAAAGACTATCGCTATTCTACCACACAGAAGTATCTTATAACACACAAAACTTACCATTATCTAAGTGTTGGCATTTCTTGAGTTCACGATACTGTTATGATAATTTATAAGTATAAGCAGAATTTATTATTTTGATTTACTAGGATATTAGTTTTTCTCTATTACAAAGACAGAGTCAATATGGGAGATTTTGATGTAACCCAAATTCAACAATCAATAACTGAGGAGCCAAAGACAAAGAGAAGTGGTGGTATTACCAAGGAGTTATTATCTAAAATAGCGATATTAGTACTGGTTCTTATTGTTGCTGGAGGTGGCTATCTTATTTATTCTCTAAAATTTGCAAATGATCCTGATAAATTAACCATAGGATATAGTACCGAAGAAACCTTCGCTTTAGTAACTTTAGCAAAACAGAAAGGATTTTTTGAAGAGGATAGTGTAGTGATTGATTATAGAAAATTTAAAACAGACCAAGATGTACTTGATGCGCTTGATGAAAACAAAATAGATTTAGCAGTTGTAGAAGATATTGAGTATGTTATGACATTTCCTCCTACTAGAAGTCAAAAGATCGTTGCGTCTATAAGCTCGGCTGATAGTTATTTTTATCTACTGGATATCAAAAAAGGCCTGCTAGCGCTTGATAATCTGGTAGGTAAAAGTTTGGGGATTATAGAGAGCTCAGGGAATAACTATTGGCTTGAAAATAGCCTTTCGATACGAAGCGAGGTTGTGATTAAAAAGTTAAAACCGGGTAAATTAGCCAAGAAGTTCGCAAACGCAGATGTTGACTCTGTTTTAGCAAAACAGCCATTAGTATATAAAACTGAAAACTTTGAACATACAGCAGTCCAATCCATAAGAATATCTGCACAAGGGGGAAAGAAATCCAACACAGTTTTAATTGTGAACGAAGATTTCCTTTTGAGTAATAAAGAGATATTAGGAAGTTTTCTGAAAGCACTCTATAAGGCAGAGAATTTTTACATAGAGAAGCCCGAAGAAGTAAAGGATATCTTGCTTGCACAATGGGGTGTAGAAAAAAGCTATCTAACTGAGGTCTTAAGAGATTATGAGTATAAACTGGTACTTGACTCCAGATTGAAAGATGAAATATCTGGACAATATAGCTGGAAGACACAAAAAAGTAGGAACACAAACAACTCAGAGTTTGTACTTGAAGATATTTTCTATTATCCATTATTAAGAGGTATTAAGCCTGAAGCGATAAGTTTCTAAAAATACTAAGATATAGGTTGAAAATTTCGATGAACAGATGGTAAGCTAACTTATGTTTAACTTCACTCTAAGTAAAAATCCAGCTCTTGATATCGCTACTAAAACAGCAGAGATTCTCAACGCCAAATTAAAAGACGGTAATGTTTTGTGGTTGCTAGCTGGAGGGTCTGCTGTTGATTATTATAAATTAATGACCAATCTTCTAGATGATGGTTTGGACTTTAGTAAGTTAACTATTTCTCTAGGAGATGAGCGCTATGATCAAAACCCAAATCATAATACAGCTACTTGGCCCATACTAGAAAAGACGGAGCTATTCAAACTACTTACGCAAAGAGGTGCAAAGGTTTTTAATATTTTAGGTGGCAAGAGTATAGATTTTGAAGCTGAGCAATTTAAGTTATTTTTAGAAGAATCTATAAATAGGCATAGTTTTGTACTTTCTAGTTTAGGGGTCGGAGCTGATGGGCATACTGCTGGCATCATTCCACTTGACTCTGAGAAGCTTTTCAAAAACACTTATCTAAATCAAGGCTTTGCGGTGGGGCATTCACGAGGTGGACAACATCCAAATCGGATCACAATTTCTCCTGAAATGATTATGAGGTCTGATCGGGTTTTGGTATATGCGGTAGGTGAAGATAAAAAACCTGTATTAGATATCTTAAAAAGAGAAGATAAATTTTTTCCTGAGGTGAGTTGGTCTTCACAATTACATAAATATCCATCAATGTATTTAACGGTTAGGAACGCAGAGATTTTTACTGATGCTTATAAATAATAAAATTATTTAAATTTATTTTTTAAAAATTATGAGTACGAAACAAATAGGTTTTCTTGGTCTTGGTAATATGGGCTTAAATATGGTGTATAACCTTTTAGACAAAGGATACGAAGTTCACGCATGGAATCGTAGTGCTGGTCCTCGTAGTAAAGCAGAAAAAGCAGGGGCTATTGTGTATGAGGATTTGTATTCTTTATTATCTACATTACCAAAACCCAGAGTTATATGGTCTATGGTGTCAGCAGGAGAACCAGTAGATCAGATTATCACACAGCTTACAGAAGGAGAAGTAAAGCTAGAAAAAGGAGATATTTTTGTAGATGGAGTAAACTCGTATTATAGAGACAGTATTCGTAGATATGATAGGTTAAATGTACTAGGAGTACACTTTCTTGATTGTGGAGTAAGTGGAGGGATTACTGGAGCAAGAAATGGTGCGTGTATTATGGTCGGTGGTAACCAGGATATTTATAAAAAACATATTGAGCAGGTAGTAAAAGACCTATCCACAGAGAACGGCTATGGATATTTTGGAGCAGTCGGAGCAGGGCATTTTGTAAAAATGGTACATAATGCAATTGAATACGCTATGATGCAAGCAATTGCAGAAGGGATGAACTTAGTGGACAAATCAGAGTATGGTGAGTTGGACAGAGAGAAACTTACCGATGTCTGGAACCACGGTAGTATTATTTCAGGGAACTTGATGGGGTTTCTCAAAGACGCATTATCAAAAGATCCTACCTTAAAGAAAGTTGATAGCGAGATAGGTTCTCTAGGCACTGGGGAGTGGGCAGTAAGAGAGGCACTTCTACGAGAAGTCCCTTTTTCTGGGATAACAAACAGTGTTTTTGCCAGATTTAATTCTAGGAACAAAGACGACTTTGGTGCTAAAATTGTGCAAGCTTTACGAGAGGAATTTGGAGGGCATAATTCTCAGGAACGACCTAATAGCTGAAGTATGAACATTATATATAGGTATCCTGTCATATATTGATTAGTATGGTTTGTAGGGGTTATTTAATACATTGTCAAATATAATCACGATGGACGCGCTTTCTTATTCGAAACAGCCTAAAATTCAAATTAGTATTACTGCTCCTCTTGATACAAAAGCAGATTTATCTTTGGCTTATACTCCAGGTATTGCTGAGGTTTCTAGGCTTATAGCTAAAGATCCAAAACAACTTAGTAACTACTCTTTTCGTCGTAACAATATGGCAGTAATCTCTGACGGATCGGCTGTTTTAGGGTTAGGTAATATCGGCCATATAGCGAGCTATCCAGTTATGGAGGGGAAATCTATGTTGTTAAAACGGTTTGCTAATATTGATGCGATCCCTATTATCATAGGCACCCAGGACTCTGAGGAATTCGTCAATACAGTAAGAAATATTGCTGACTCTTTTTCTGCTATTAATCTAGAAGATATTAGTGCTCCTAGATGTTTTGATATAGAAGATAACCTCAAATCTATCTCCCAACCTATTATGCACGATGATCAACACGGTACTGCCATAGCAGTTGCCGTGGCTATGCAAAACGCACTGACCCTAACCAATCAAGATAAAGATGTAAAAGTTGTGGTTTCAGGAAGTGGAGCTGCAGGTATTGGTGTAACTAAACTACTGTTAAACCTTGGGTATAGAGATATTATTTTGGTAGATTCACTAGGGATTGTAACACCAGATCGACAAGATCTTCATATAACTAAAAAAGAGATGGCTTTACTTACAAACAAAGGCAAGTTGTCGGGATCTTTAAGTGATGCCTTGAGAGGAGCTAATGTTTTCTTAGGGTTATCAACTGCTGGGATTCTTAAACCTGAAATGATTAAGTCCATGGAGAAAGACCCGATTATTATTGCAATGGCCAACCCTATTCCTGAGGTTATGCCCGAAGTTGCTTTTGGGGCTGGTGCCAAGATTGTAGCTACTGGTCGTAGTGATTTTCCTAACCAGGTTAACAATGCTTTAGCTTTCCCAGGTATATTTAGGGGAGCGATTGACGCAGGAGTTCAAATAAACAAAGAATCTAAACTAGTAGCAGTTCAGGCAATAATTGATTATCATAAATCAGATTTATCTATAGATAATCTTATGCCCGATATACTAGATCCTGAGGTTCACAGGTGTGTGGCACAAGCAGTTTATCACTCTCTTGTTAAAACAAATAGCTAGTTATGGGTATAATATATATATTTTTTTAAGCCTATGGTTCTAATAATTTTTGGAAGTACTGGAGATTTGTCTAGGAGAATGCTTTTCCCCTCCCTTTATCATTTATTCAAAGAAGGAAGGATTCCTGAGGATCTTCGTATTATTGCAGTTGGTCGTAGAGAGTATGATAATCAGGCTTTCTTTGATTTTCTCGCAGAAGAATTTAAGAAAAGATACAAGACAGAGTTTAATCAAGATAGTTGGAAGCGATTCTCTTCTATAATCGAATATTTTTTAGGAGATTTGGGTAACCCGAAGGATTATCAAAGGCTTGGGGATTTGTTGGCGGATATTGATGGAAACAGTGGCCAATGCCAGCAAAAAATCTTTTATTTGGCAATCAGTCCTGATTTATACTTACAAACATTTAAAGGTATTAGAGAAACCTCTCTAAATCGAGCTTGTAATCACGAGGATCATAATAGTGTTGTCATAGAAAAGCCATTTGGAAAAAACTTAAATAATTTTTATGAGTTAAACAATCAGTTATTAGAGATTTTTGATGAAAAACATATTTATAGGATTGATCATTACCTGGGGAAAGATACTGTAAAAAATATTTTATATTTCAGAGCAAGTAATCCAATTTTTTTCAATGACTGGAGTAATAAAACGATAGACAGGGTAGAAGTCCGAGTTCTAGAAGATTTGGGGGTTGGTACAAGAGCACAGTATTATGATAATTATGGACAGTTACGAGATCTTGTACAAAGTCATGTCTTACAACTTCTTTCTCTTGTCCTTTGTAGTCTTCCTGAAAGTCTTGATAGTGAGTCAGTTATGAGAGCAAAATTAGAAATATTAAAAAATCTTAAAGTTCTAGATTTTGAGAAAGATATTATCCGTGGACAATACACCTCAGGGGTGATAAGAGGAGATATAATCCGTGGATATAGAGAGGAAGATGTAAGTATTGCTAATTCGCTTACAGAAACTTTTGTAAATATCAGAGCTAGGTTAGACTTGCCTTTATGGGAAAATGTAGATATTAATCTCATAAGTGGGAAAGGTATGCAAGAAAAAGATACTTCAATAACACTATATTTCAAAAGTCAGGAAAAAATAAACGGGATTTCCTCAAAAAATAAATTAGTATTTCAGTTGCAACCAAGAGAGGGGATTTCGCTAGATTTACAAGTGAAAAGACCAGGTTCGACTGATTTAGATATTGTTCCGATGGTATTTAAATATGAAGATAATTTCAAAGTATTATTATCTGGTGCTTACGAGTCTTTACTTTTGGATATATTTAATGGGAACAAATCTAGTTTTATAAGTACGGATGAGTTAGAAGCTTCCTGGAAGTTTGTCGACCCTGTTTTAGAGTACTGGAAAGCTCATCCTGATAATTTGAGGTTTTATCCTGCAGGAAGTAAAGAAATTCGATAAAAATACTCCCAATCACCGTGCTTACAGGTTGGTAGGTCTCTGTTAAAATATTTTTCTGAATCGACTAATAGAAAGATATTTTTAATTCCAGCTTTTATCATCTTATCCGAACAGGGCTTGCAACACCACCATTGGCCAAAAAGATACGCATCGCTGTCTTTGATATCAAGATTGTTTTTTTGTGCTTTTGCTATGGCTTTGGGCTCTGCATGACTGGCGTAGTCGCAACCTGGGCATAACTCATAGTTCTGACCAGAAGGAATTCCAAGTTTTTTTCTTTTACAGCCATTTCGTAGGTGATAATTGTTACCGTGTCCAGCACCCACAATCACTTTGTTATCTTTTACATATACCACTCCGACAGGTGCTTCTTTGCCAAAGCCTGTGTCATATGCTTCCTCTTTGGCATATTTCATCGCCTCTTGCATAAATTTATTACTCATTTGGACATACTGATATGGTATCTCTGGTATTGCGTAAGGATATTTGATTTCAGACATAGTGGTTTATTATATTTAATTTTTATTTATATCTTAATGTGCTTTTATTCCGCCAATTTGTTTGAGGGGGCTGTATTGACTTTTTAAGTCCTCTACGATTTCTTGTATTAACTTGGTATCACCTTTTTCTGCTCTCTCTAGTGAGTTTTGGGGGATATGTAGATGGATTTCCTTATGTTCACTTGTTCTTTTGGATAGTTCTTCTGCTACTTCGTACTGGTCTGAGTAAAAATGTGCATTACTTATACTATGAGAGTAAATTCCGGGCTTTACTCCTAATGCTTGTGCTAGTATCATCTGCAACAGGGCAAACCCAGCTACATCATGAGGCAGTCCTAAAAACACATCATTAGATCGTATGATATTATGCATACATAACCGCCCCCCCATTATGTTTACTGAAAACGCAAACAAGCAAGGTACATTTTTTTTCGGTTTGGCTGTGAGTCCATCATCATCTGGATCCCAAGCTATAACAACCCCATGTCTAGAGGTTGGCTTTTCTTTGAGATGTCTTATGAGTTCAGAGATTTGATCTCTACCAAAGTGTTTTCTCCATCTATATCCGTAAGAAGTAACTTTCCCATCCTCTTCTATAAAGTCCTCCCAGATTTTGGTAAAAGGTCGAAGCCAGGCAGGGTCGTTTTCTCCCATCAGAAACCAGATTTGCTCTGCTACAAATATTTGTAAAGGGAGTTTACGAAGTGTGAGTAAAGGGAATCCTTTTTCTAAATCAAGATTAAAATGCATACCGGGGAGTGCTTTGCATATATAGCCAGAACGGGCGTTTTTATCCTCTATCCCATTTTCTAATATGTCTTTTACTAAGTTTTGATAAATTTTATCAAATTGAGTCATAAGGATTTTTTATGAAAGAGAGAACTAATAACACTAATCTAACAAAAATCAGTTGAAATTAGCAACCATAAATGATAGTTTAATTGGTTTAATTTAGTTGGTCTGCCTATACTATGAGTTGTGATGTTTTTAATCCCCACCCTGAGGATTTTGTACCGTATGTTTCTCAATACCCTTTTGGAGCTGGACTTATGAGTGTTGCTGGAGTAGGTATAGATACATACGGGGTCGAATGTATGGGGGGGGCAGGGGAATGCTCCTAAACCTAGACCTAAAATAGAGGGGGGTCAACATCGAAATCGTGAAAAGAAAGATAAGAGTAGACAACATCAATCACCCAAACCACCTAAATCTCCTCCTAGAGGAGGGGCGTAATACTTATTGCATATATGGGTTTTTGTTATAATGTAGTTATGACAGAAGAAGATAGAGAGGGGTCGCTATGAGTATGGTGGGAGTGTTAAGTAAGGAGCTAGGGTTTAATGTGATATTGAGCAACGACAAGTCCTCTCAGTATCCAGGTGCTTGTGTTGAGATTTGTCTTGTAGCTGATGATCCACTAGCACAGACAACAGATGCTACTATTATGTAGGCAGGATTATATTTTAGTTTCGTAATAGATTTAATATTCCCGTAATTTAGTGGGTTTGTTGTAGCCGGGAGATAGAAGAGGATGAATACCAATACTCAACTAAATTAATTTGTTGAGCGAAAGCAAACCAAAGTCTTAACTACCTATAGGTTCTCAGGCAAGTTCCTAAACACAAACTCATCATGGTTTTTTATATTTGATTTAATACCTTCAATTCAAGCTAGAATGCTTATTCCTTTTAGTCGTTCTAGCTCCTCCCGGTCGGTTAGGGCATACTTGATTGGGGTTATAGCTATGTATCCATCACGCATTGCTTGTACATCCGAGTCTGGTGCTATATCTTTGATATTAAGTTTATCATAGATATATTCGAAGGTATTATCGGTGTTGACCTTAATACGATTCTCAAAGTAATTGTTGGAGTAGGTCGGGGTAAATTTAAGTTTGTCTGTACTTTCTTTTGGGAAATTGACATTCCAAACACCAAACCAGGTTTTAGATCTTTCCATATATTGTTTGATTATAGGTTCGATCATATTACCCGGATAGTCAAGTAGCTCCTCTCTAAAGCTTCCTGTGTGCTCGTCTATCCACGAAGTCCCTTCAATAGGAACTTCTAGGGATAGTGCGATGGCAGGAGTTGCTCTACAGTAGCTTGCTCTTAACGCTGCAGAAAATGTCCCCGAAGTAATAAGGGAGTTATCGACATTTTCTCCTAGATTCATACCAGATATTACGAAATCGGGCTTTCTGTCGAGATAATCAAATGCAAAATTTACTGCATCTCCAGGAGAGCCATCTACCCAAATAGTTTCAAATCCATCTACGACTTCTTTCCCCCATTTACCTGGTCCAAAGTTGAGCTTCCCGCTAACGGCACTTTGTTGCTTTTGGGTTGCTACGATCGCAACATTAGCAAATTTCTCGACTATTCTACGAACCAGTATTAGTCCTTCTGCTCGTACTGAATCATCTCCGGTAAGTAGAAAAAAGGGTTTTGTCATGATAAACTTCAAACTAATAATATTGATTATACTAGAGATTTAATGAAAATAGCAGAGATTTATAAAGAATACCAAGTACCTAAAAACTTACAGGAACATATGTTTCGAGTGGCTTCGGTCGCTAAGATTGTCTTGTCAAAAATAGAGCAAGATATTGATAGTGATTCTATAATCCAGGCTTGTCTGGTACATGACTTAGGAAATATCGTAAAGTTTACATTGGATAATGAGGATATTATTAGGAATCCTGAAGATGTTTTATTTTTGAAGGAATTACAAAAGAAGTTTATAGATAGATATGGAGAAGACGACCATGTTGCTACCAAGAAGATATTAGATGAAATTGGTGTAGTTGAGAGGGTTAAAGACTTAGCTTTGGTAGTGGGGAGTAAGGGCGAGGGAATACAGGTCGTTGCACAAGGAAAAAATTTGGAAGCTAAGATATTTATATATTGTGATGCAAGGGTATCTCCGTACGATATAGTGTCAGTTGAGGAGAGACTTCGAGATCTAAAGAGTAGATACATACAAACAGATAGACTACACCGTCTTTCGAAGGAAGAATTTCAATTTATGGAACAATATACTTTGGATATAACCAGGCAGATTGAAGAACTATTAGGTGAGTATGTTCAAGATATAAGAAATCTTAATAATTCTGATTCAGATACTGTGCTGGCAGAATATAATATAGACACTAAGGATGATTAACTACCTATTTATCGTATTTTTAGGTAAAATACACTTTATAATAGTTATATAGGTATTAACATATGAAAATCATCTTGATAATGGTGAGTTCGATAGATGGTGTGATAGCTAAAGATCCTAATCATAATCCATTTGAATGGACATCTACTGAAGATAAAAAA
Organism: uncultured Candidatus Saccharibacteria bacterium; assembly: GCA_964420145.1. Lineage (GTDB taxonomy): Bacteria > Patescibacteriota > Dojkabacteria > B142 > OLB20 > JAJTYI01. The sequence continues at coordinate 24,372 of CAYQRB010000007.1, read as the reverse complement.
CATTTTCAGAAATTATCAAAAGAAATCGGTGTTTTGCTTATGGGAGCAAACACCTTTAAAGCGTCAGGTAGAAAAAGTTACCCAGGGAGAATCACATATTTTCTTACCGGCAGTCCCCAGAATTACGATTTTGGAGAAAATGTATATCCGATTTCGGGGACGCCACAATCTATAGCTTCGCACTTGAGAGAGCAAGGACATGAGAGGGTGGCTTTGGTAGGTGGTGCAGGTGTAAATCGTGATTTCTTGATGGCTGGTTTAGTAGATGAGGTGTATTTGACAGTAGAGCCACTTATTTTTGGTAAAGGACTACATATTTTTGATGATTTATATATAGATATATCTCTTAGACTTCTTGACCATAGGGTTCTAAACAATAGAGGAACTCTATTACTTCATTATAAAATAGAAAATGGTACTAACTCGTAATGAAATCTTAAAAGAAATCAAAAACGGAAAGATTGGTTTTGAACCGATGATTGATGGATTTCAGCTACAACCACACGCTATTGATTTGCGTTTGGGGAGAGAGTTTTTCATACCAAGAAAATGGAAGATAACCGACAAAGGTCGTGAAGCTATAATCATAGATCCGTTTGATTCAAACGAATCCCATAGTTTTGAAGAATTAATATTAGAGTTTGGGCAGTATTTCGAGCTTTTGCCTGGAGAATTTATAATTACTAAAACTCTCGAAGAAATCAATATTAAATCAAAAAATCTAATGGCAATCTTGTTTCCACGATCCTCGATTAACCGCAGAGGATTGGCAGTAGATTTAAGTGGGATTATTGATACTGGGTATAGGGGTAGGCTTATGATACCTATTATGAACAATACTTCCAAACAAGTAATACGAATCTATCCAGGAGAGAGGATATGTCAAGTAATATTTCAGACATTAGCTTCTCCCCTTACTGTGCAAGAGATAAAAATGCACGGATTACAGCTAGCTAGGTACTCAGGAAATACAAAGGGCTTTGTCGGTGGAAAGCCCGATAAAAAATCCGAAGTAAATCTAGTAAAGCTTGGTAAACTAGATGAACTAAAAAAGAGGTATAAAATAGCTTTTTAAGAAAAGTAAGGAAATTTGTAAACCTATTTTATGACTAGCGTTTCTATATTTAGAATTTACCCATTATTTTATATATTTATGCGTAGTTTCGACTCGCAAAAAAATCCGGGAGCCGGTCTAGGGCTTTTACACTGTGATGATAGTAAAAGTACCCCAAAAACCGACGAATGTCCTGATTGTGGGAATAAAGTTTACTATCTGGAGGCTGCATTTCTGTGTCCAGTATGCGGATACTCTGTAGAAACTGTTTATTCTTAAACAACTAGCTTTATTTGCTAGTATTTTCTTCTATATAGAGGTCTGGTGAGTTCGTCCATTTAGTCTAAATACTTCGTTTCTTGCATTTTCCTCTTATAACTCTTATTCTGTTATTACATACTATTAGATCATGCAAGATAGTTTTCAAGCGGATACAATTAAAACCGAACCAAAGATTGAGGAACCTAAAAAGAGTACTATCATCTCTCATAGATGGATAAGGCCATTTCTGATCGGCTTTTTTACAGTTATTGTTATCTTTGGATATTTTTTCTCTTCTCATATTAAAAAATCCGAAATAGAGAATGCACGAGCTGAAGTACTTGGTCAAGCTATGAAAATCGATGATATAGGAAACTTTACTACTTATAAAGGACAGGGTGGAGGACTCTATACAGGAAGTAAGAACTCTCCTGAGTTAAGTCAGAAGATTTTAATCCAAAAACAGCTACGACTTATCAAACCACTGGATTCACGAGGGATAGATAACTCAGATGGGAAGATAGGATTTGTTTTTATAGGGGATTCATATACCGCAGGTGAATTTAAGTTTTTCTCAGATTTTATAGAAGATAATAGTAGTACCAACCAATCGCTTGTTTTGGTGGATGCCACACAGAACAACCTAAATGCGAGTCATTGGGATAAAAGCCTTTATGCTTGGGATATTTTAAGTCAAGAGGTCACGGAAGCAGGGGTAACGGCAAATCAGATACAGGTGTTATGGATTAATCTGGGTTTTGGTAGTTATAATGATAATCTAGATACTGATATCAAAGCTCAGGCAGATATGCTTGAGAGAGTTATTAAGACTGCACTTGTTAAATACCATTCGGTAAGGGTTGTATATCTTTCCAGTCCACGCTATGCGGGATTATCAAAAGATCCTAATTTCCAGGAACCACAATCATATGAAGTAGCATTTGCGGTTAGAGAGATTATCAATCGTCAGGAAAGAGGAGAGTTATCTTTTCGTCAAGATAATACATCTCTAACTTCTGAGCCAGCCTTGTTATGGGGGCCATATGTTTGGAGTAACGATACCTCTGGAAATAGTAATTTCAGCTATAAGCCAGAAAGATATGTAGAAAACGGCTTAATTTTAACAATACAAGGTAAACAAAGGTATGCTGTAGATTTGTTTGATTTTTGGAGTAGTTACGAGTTTAGCAAAAGTTGGTTTGGATCGTAACCTGTGGAGAGATAATTTCCCAGATATCATTATGTACTCTTTTTATGGTTTGGTTTGCTTTTACTTCCTCCCAACCATATTTTTTTTTCAGAACCTGGTAAATTTCACGATTTAGATTCCATACATAATTTGTTCGGTCTTCATTTCTATGGTTTTTTTCTTTTCCATTTATAAATCTTTCTCCATCAAGGAGTATAGCTATGTCAGGTGGTATCAATCCTTTATTTAATAAATCGAATTTATTTATCAACTGTAATTTTTTACTTTCAGAAATATTATCTTTTGTTATTGTATTAGTAACTCCCCAAGCGATTCCTGTACCAACATAATCTTCCGCTACTATAGAGAACCCTAAAGACAAAAGTTTTTTGACCATAGGCTGAAAATCGTAACGGTTTTTAATAAACAGCTTTTGCAAGTCAAGCTCTTTGATATCTCTATCTTTATCTATTGGATCACGAAGAATCTTATCAATTCTAGGTCCTGTGGGTTTTAGGTTATAGATAGGATATTTGATTACAAGGACATTGTGCTTTTCCTCTAGTAGACGATTGGCTAACAGTCTGGTTTGGATAGACTTGCCTAGGTTATTTGCACCATAGATTACAATAAATTTACCCGTATAATTACGATTTTTTGGTATCATTAGTAAGTTTGAATAGTTAGAATCCAGGAAACTAAATAAACCATGTTTTAAGCTTTATTGTCAATTATTAATTTTAAGTATATGAATTTCTGGGAAAAATTAAATAAACCAATTATAGGTTTATCTCCGATGGATGGAGTAAGTGATGCACCGTTTCGTTTTATTACAGCAAAGTATGGTAAGCCTGATGTTATAACTACGGAGTTTATCAGTGTAGACGGTATAGCTTATGGTGCTAAAAACCTATTTAATGACTTTTTTTATCACGAAATAGAGAGACCTGTTGTAGCTCAAGTATTTGGGATTGAACCAGAGTACTTTTATCAGGCTTCACAAATAATTTGTGAGCTTGGGTTTGACGGGGTAGATATAAATATGGGATGTCCTTCTAAAACTGTCGCTAGACGAGGTGCTGGTGCTGGTCTGATTTTGCATCCTGCACTAGCTAGGGAGATTATCTTTGCTACAAAAGAAGGAATTAGTGATTGGAAGGAAGGTGGATTAAATACCTCTATATCAGAAAAAGTCATCTCAGAGCTTTCTGAAACAAAAAAGATATTGGCTACACTAGGAGTGGAGTTTATCAGTACTAGAGAGAGTATTCCTGTTTCTGTTAAAACCAGAATCGGATATGATGAGGTACAAATAGACGAGTGGATTCCCTATTTACTAGAAAGTGGGATTGTAGCTATCACTGTTCACGGTAGAACTTTTAAGCAAATGTATAGAGGAGAAGCGGATTGGGTTGCATTATCGAGAGTTGGCAAAATCGTTGCCCAGTATAATTTAGATAAAAAAACACAGATTCACTATATAGCTAATGGTGATATAGATTCTCCCCAAGTTGCTAGAGAGCGTTTAGGGCAAAGTATGGCAGATGGCTTATATATAGGTAGGGCGAGTTATGGAAATCCGTGGATTTTTGATGATATCAAATCGTATTTATCTGGAGGTACAGAATTGATACAAAAACATAGTTTAGAAGACATTGCCAAAGTTGCTTATGAACATGCATTACTTCACTACAGGGTTAAAGGAGAGAGTGGTTTTATACAAATGAGAAAGCATTTAGCATGGTATTTTCGTGGATTTGCAGGTGCATCGAGGTTTCGTCTTGCACTTATGGAAACTCATACTCCAGACGATGTCAAAAAGATAATTAACGAGATCTTGACGCAGTAAGTTTTTCTCTCTAAGCTTAGATAAGTTTTTATCCATAATGAAAGAATTTAAAGAATATTTAAGCGGGTATAGGATTTTGGCTATCGTACTTACTGCAGTATTGATTGGGTTTTCTGTATTTGTTTTCTTTTCCCAAGTTTCTCAGAAATCTATGCTAGAAAAAGCAAAGATTGTAGAGGTTCTTCAGATACAAGATGATCAAGGATTGGTTTATCAGAACTTCTTGGTTTTATTACGAAGTGGTCAGCAGGTTCAGGTTCGTGTTCCAATCAGTATGCCTGAAGTGAGGGGACTGGAAGTTGGAGATAGTTTGTTTTTACAGCGAGTATCTGGAGATGAATCTATAATCGAGTATCGATATGCATCAGCAGACAGGATGGTTGAGTTTCTGGTAATAATCGCTCTATTTGCAATAGTTATACTTGTTATAGTAGGGATACGACCTATTGATAGTATTTATCCTGCTATGGTATTTCTGATATTAGTGATTGCTGGGGTTTTTACTTTAAGTACGGAGATCAGGTATACATTCCTTAGTATATTGGGCTTTATGATGATTATCTCCCTTATCAATATCTTGTGGCTCTATCAGGATTTGGTACTTAGTATTTCAGTTAGTTTGATTATGACTTTTGTCTTACTATTTAGTGTTTTACTCTACATTCTTCTTATCAACTACACCAGAGTCACAGAAGTGGTGCGTTTTGAGGAACTTCTAGGAAAGCAGTCTCTTATCTATGATTACGATCAAGCTAGATTACTTGCATCTATGATTTTTGTTTATGGATTAATTTTGAATCTAGTGATTAGTATTATAAAGAAAGCTAAAGAGTATTTGAAAACACATAAAAAGGCTTCGAGATTTAGTATGATTAAGTTCAATGTAGAATCTGTCCAATATCAGATTGCCCAGATGTTAAATCTGATATTTTTTTTGGCATTAGGATTAAACTTTCTTAGTCTAGTAAGCGAAGATTACACACAATACAAATTTATTTGGAATAATAGTTTTTTTCTTGGGGTTGTGATTGATGGAGTAGTGGTAGCTCTGACTCTGGTTGTGGCAGGATATATAACAGCGTTATTTATGGGTATATATTTTCATTACCGCAATAGAGGGGTCAGAGAAAAGATAGATTAGTCTCAAAATATAGCCTAATTGCTTTAGAGTGTAATACTCAAGTATAATAACCTCACTTTTATTGTTATTTATTCTTTCTATTATGACGGATTATCAGTTACTGGAAAAAAAAGAAGATGGGGAAATGACTATCATTTCTCTTAAAGTTAGCAATGACTTATTTGTCTCTCGTAAAGATAAAGTGTTTAGAAGACTTACGAAAGATATGACAATTACAGGTTTTCGACCAGGAAAAGCTCCCAAATCTATGTTGGAAGCTAGACTTGGTGCAGATTTATACGAAAAAACTCTCAACGAGCTACTTCCAGATATTACCTATGAATTTTTAACTCAAGAAAAAGTTGAGTTTCTGGGGAGAATTAATTATCAGGTAACTAAAGTTAGTGAAGCAGAAGGAGTGGAGTTTAAGATCACCTTTATCACCTATCCTGAGGTTAAACTCCCTGACTTTAAGAAAATAAAACCCGTAGAGGAGAAAATTGAACTTACAGAAGAAGAGTTGGACAATGAACTACAAAATATTTTCAAATATAAGAATTCCCAAGAAGGAAAACAAAAAGGAAAAGATGACTCTACTACAAAATCTCAAGATAAGAAAATCACCGACGCAGAAGTAGAATCTCTCGGCTTGGGATTAAAAACAGTTTCTGAATTAAAGGATCTGTTGAGAAAACAACTAGAGAATCAAAAAGAGAACTTAGCAAAAAACAAACAAGTTCAAAAGGCTATTGATGAAGCGATCACAAAGGCAAAGATTAAAACACCACAAACTCTAATAGATCAGGAAGTTGCCAAAAAAGAACATGACTATAAACATAGAATCCAAGACTTGGGATTAGAACTAGAAGATTTCTTAAAGAGTCAAAAAACGACAATTGAGGAGATGAAAAAAAACTGGCAGGGAGAATCGGAAAAGCAAATACAAACAGATCTATTACTTTTTGAAATAGCAAAAAAGAACGAGTTGAAGGTAACAAACGAGGAAATAAGTGCAGAGATTGATGCAATTACTGACGAAAAGCTTAAAGAGCAGTACAATAGTTTGGATGGACGCAATTATGTAAGTAGTATTATCTTACAACAAAAGGCTATAAATTGGCTTATGAAAGAAACTGGTATAGAGAAAACACCATCTAAAAAATAAGACTATTTATTAACTGCTAGTTTTGCTGATTAGACAAATAAAGTTTGCTAATTTCCGTAATTTGGACTTAACTTTTGATCCGTCAGGTGGGTTTAATGTCATCTATGGGGCTAACGGAAAAGGCAAGAGTAACTTCCTTGATGGGTTGTCTATGATTAGCTCAGGAAAGTCGTTTAAGCGATTTAATAATGCAGATAATATAAACTTTAATGAAGATATAGATTTTGCAAGAGTGGAAGCCTTGGTTGAGGCAAATGGTGTTACCAAACTAGCAACAGTTTTCACTAAAATTGCTGATAATAAATATCAACACAAATATTTTCTTAACGAAAAGGCTACCCTGAAAAGTAAATTTGAGTATATTGTAAAAACAATTTTATTTACTCCTGAGAGCCTGGAGTTGCTGATTGGAAGTCCAGAAGATAGGCGAGACGAACTCGATGACCTAATTTGTATATTCGATAAAGATTACGCAGGTGTATTGCGACAATACAGCTATGTAGTACGAAGTAGGAATCGACTTCTACAAAAGATCAATTCAGGAAAAGCTAGTAGAGAACAGCTATCTTACTGGAGTGATAGACTAATCTCGATTGGTTCAGAAATTGTATTAAGTCGGCAAAAATACTTAAATCAGATAGAACCAAGTTTAGAAATTACCACGAAGAATTTATTTGGAGATTTTAAGGGTAGTAAATTATCTCTAAAATATCTGACTAGCTTGCGAGTAGATCCGAGTAAAATCAAAGATGACTTTAAGCAGAAACTTGAAGATAGTTTCTCAAAAGAAGTATTACTTGGAAGGACACTTTATGGCCCCCACAGAGACGATTTAGAGTTTAGATTAAATAGTAGGAATTTACATGTTTTTGGATCTAGGGGGGAGCAAAGACTTGCTACTATGGTTTTTAAGATTTCTGCATATGACTACCTGACTAACCTTTATAAAACTAAAGTGATTTTTTTGCTAGATGATATATTATCTGAACTTGATAAAAAAAATAAAGCGAAACTAGTTGATTATATTAGAACTACACAAGCGCAGGTATTTTTCAGTCTGGCCAACAAAGATGACTTACCCAAAAGTATAATACAAGAAGGTAAGATTTTGGAATTATAGAGTATTAAGAAGTTTGTAGTAGTTTTTTGAGACTATCCTCTGTGATTGAAGGCTCTAGGGTATTATAAACATCAATTGCCTCATCTTTGTCTACAGAAGGTCTTCCTGCGAATTTCTGGATTTCATCTCCTAGTTCCAAGTCGATATTGATGGGGGTTCTTTGTGCACCGATCATGCCATTTACTGGATTTATGACATTAAGCATATATGCGTTGCCACAAATAACACATTTAAGATGGAATACAGTATTACTAGGGGAGGTTTTTACGACTTTGAAATTATTTTCACTATATTTTGAACCACAGTTATCACAGTGCTTGGGAGCTACCGCAAGCAAGTTACGGATTAAATTTTCATCTTTGTTATTAAAGTTATCTTGCATTGCTTCAGTATAACTATAAAATTACTTTTTGGTCAACAGACTTTAGTGCTTTCTTTAATGTTTCTAGACTAAGACCTGCACATTTTAGTCTAGATAGAGTTAATTCCACTTTCAAAACTTTTACGAAATCCTCTAAACTAAGTTTTTCTAAGCTTTTTATTTTTTTCCCGATAGAATACTCAGTTAAAATTGAGGCACTTGCAATAGCCACTGCACATCCTTCTCCTTCAAAACTAATCTTTTCTATTTTGCCTGATTTCAGTTTTACAAAAAGACTGATTTTGTCCCCACAACTGATATTCTCCAGTTCCATTATAACATCTGCGTCAATCAACCTACCGTAGTTTCTCGGGTTTTGATAGTGATCAATTAGTTCTTGTCGGTAAATATCCATTATCTAAATTTTGTTATTATTTTTTTTATAGAACTGACTAGCTTATCAATATCTTCTGTTTGGTTATAAAAATATAGTGAAACTCTGTTGGTTGCTGTAATACTTAAGGTCTCTTTATGTAATACCTGAGTACAATGATGACCTGCTCTTATGGCAATATTGTCTCTATCTAGTATTTGTGCTATGTCGTGAGGATGAATATTTTTAACAGAAAAGCTATAGACAGCTCCGCTATGATTAGCATACTTAGTACTAGTTTGGGTAGAAGCAGTAAAAGGCTCTCTATCTTGTACCGAGTGAAATAGTGTAATTTCAGGCAATGAAGATAGTTGAGTATAGGTATAATCTGCTATCTTTGTCATATGAGTTTCGAGTTTGTTTTGATCTAGATTCTCTATATAGTTGATTGCTACACCAAGTCCTATTGCAGACGCAATATTTGGAGTTCCGGCTTCAAATTTCTCAGGTAAGATTGTCCAGGTTGAGGTAGTTTTTTCAACCCTAGAAATCATTCCACCACCAAATTTAGCAGGTTCTAGGGTTTCGAGGATTTCTTTTTTACCATACATAACTCCTATTCCTGTTGGCCCAAGTATTTTGTGTCCAGAAAAACAGTAGAAATCTATATTTTTCTGTTTACCTATATCAATCTTGTAATGCGGGATGTATTGTGCACCATCGATAATAGTGGTGATGTTAGGGTTTATATCTTTGGCATAATCACACATAGTTTCTATGTCGTTAATAGTCCCTAGTACATTACTCATATGGGTTATAGCTAAAACAGCTGTTGTATTGGTTAGCTTTTTTTCAAAGTCAGCATAGTCCAAGGTAAAATCTTTTTGTACTTTTATATACTCTAAGTCCCAGTTAAGTCTTTTAGCTACTTTTTGCCAAGGAATAAGGTTGGAGTGATGCTCCATCTCACTAATCAGAATAGATTTTTTGGCTTTAGTGTTAGAGTTATGTAGGAGTATCATTTGAGCTATAAGATTGATCGACTCTGTTGTTCCTGAGGTAAATATAATTTCTTCGAAATCAGCCCCGAGAAAGTTGGCTGTTGTTGCTCGTGCATAGTTATATTTATTTGTAGCTTCTTCGGCTAGTTGATAGATACCTCTGTGTATATTTGCATTACTTTTGGTATAGAAATCAGCTATAGAGTCAATTACTACCTGTGGTTTTTGACTAGTAGAAGCATTATCTAGATAAACTAGTTGGGGATGAGTTTTGAAAATAGGAAAGTCGGATTTATTCATAGAGAGATTTTATCATATCTTTAATTTCTCGTTTTATAACAAGTCTTTAGGTATTTATCTTTTCTATAATATCACTTAAAAATCCATCAACTAATACTTTTTCAGCTTGTTTTTCGCTTAACCCTCTACTTTGTAGATAAAATATCTGCTCCTGATCTACTGGCCCAACAGTAGCTCCGTGTCCCCCTTTTACATCATTTTCGGTTATCTCAAGACTAGGAATAACTCTTGCCATAGCAGAATCACTCATTATCAGTGTCTCTAGTTTGAGGTATGCATCTGTATGTTTTGCCCCTTTGTTAATTATCAGATTACCCGTGATATTTAAATAAGCCTTATCAAATAAAACAGCTTTGATAATAGTGAGTGATTTTAGATTTGGTTTTTGGTGTTTGATGGTGAGAGTTGTAGTAAGTTCATCTTCATTCCGTCCTATAAAAACACCATAGATCTCACTATCCTCCGTGATGAGTATTTCTTGATTTGGTTTTTCTAGGTTCAAAATAATTTTATGCATTATATTTACCCGACAGAGCCCTCCATACTCATCTGTATTAGGGCGTTCATCTCTAGTGCATATTCCATAGGTAGCTCTTTTACAATCGGCTCGATAAACCCAGAGACTATAAGTCCTGATGCCTCTGCTTCGGAGAGGCCTCTAGACATAAGATAAAATAACTGCTCTTCGTTGACTTTACTTACACTTGCTTCGTGTCCTAAAGATACTTGTTTTTCACTAATTTCATTGGTTGGATAGGTATCGGTACGAGATTGGTTATCTAAAATCAGAGCATCACAAATAACAGTGGATTTAGAGTTCTGTGCTCCCTTGGCAATTCTTAAAAGACCTCTGTAACTCGTCCTTCCTCCGTCTTTACAAATTGATTTTGATGTTATAACACTTGATGTGTTTGGTGCACGGTGAACTATCTTTCCACCAGCGTCTAGGTATTGTCCCCTGCCTGCGAGTGCGATTGATAGGACTTCTCCTCTTGCACCGGGTTCGAGTAAATACACAGAAGGATATTTCATTGTAACTTTTGACCCTAGGTTGCAATCCACCCATTCCATAATTGCGTCCTGATGTGCAAAAGCTCTTTTCGTAACTAGATTATAGACATTGTTTGACCAGTTTTGTATGGTTGTATAGCGAACTCTGGCACGCTTTTTTACTACAATTTCTACTACTGCACTATGAAGGGACTCTGTGGTATAGGTAGGTGCTGTACAGCCCTCTATATAGTGAACTTCACTATCCTCGTCCGCGATAATTAGTGTCCTTTCAAACTGACCCATATTTTGTGCATTGATTCGAAAATATGCCTGTAGTGGAATGGTAACTTTTACCCCCTTAGGTATATAAATAAAGCTTCCTCCACTCCATACAGCGGTATTGAGTGCCGAGAACTTATTATCACTGTAGGGAATAATTTTCCCAAAATACTCTCTAAATATTTCAGGGAATTGTTTGTATGCAGAATCGGTATCTAAAAACACTACACCTAAATCATTCCATTTTTTCTGCATATTATGGTAAATTACTTCAGATTCGTATTGTGTAGCCACTCCTGCCAAGAACTTTCTTTCTGCTTGAGGGATTCCGAGTTTCTCAAATGTGTTTTTAATCTCGGGGGGGACTTCATCCCAATTTCGTCCTTGTTTATCGGTAGCCCGAACAAAATAATGAATATTGTCAAAGTCTATTTCACTTAAATCTGCTCCCCAAGTAGGCATAGGTCTCTTTTTGAAATGATGATATGCTTTAAGCCGTAAATTGAGCATCCATTCGTCTTCTTGTTTTAGTTTAGAGATTTGTCTGATTATATCTTCACTAATTCCTTTGCCTATATTAGTTGCTACTTTGTAGTTATCTTTGAATCCATATTTATCGTCATAATTATAGTTTATATCTCTTGCAAGCTTTGCTTCTTCCTCGATTGGATCGCTGGCATTGGTTTTTCTTTGTTGCAGATTTTTGGTATTCATTTCTCGAATTGTTTGTAACCATTTTTTTCTATGCTCTTTACCAAATCCAATCCTCCACTTGTAGTGATTTTTCCATTATATAAAATATGCACAAAGTTCGGTTTTATATAATCAAAAATCCTTTGGTAATGTGTAATGACTAAAACTCCGGGCTTGTTTTTGGAGTCAATGATTGTATTAACCCCTACAAAAACAGACTTGAGTGCATCCATATCTAGTCCTGAGTCTGTTTCGTCAAGTATGGCATATTTAGGTTGAAGGATTGCCATTTGTAGAATTTCTGCCTTTTTCTTTTCTCCACCAGATAGATCTTCATTTAAATTCCTGTTTAACAACTCTTCTGAAAAATCTAGTTTTTGAGCAGTTTCTTTGAGGAGTCTACGAAACTTGAAAACCGGTAACTGTTCTGACTTCTCACGGCTAGAGTTATAAGCAAGTCGTAAAAAGTTCGAAAAGTTAACTCCAGGAACTTCCACAGGGTATTGGTATGCTACAAATAGCCCTGAATGCGCTCTCTCGCTGGGTCCTTGTTTTGTAATATCTTCCTTATCTAATAAAATCTTGCCCTTGGATATCTCAAAAGAAGGATGGCCCATTAGTGTTTTAGCTAGGGTGGATTTTCCTGATCCATTTGGTCCCATTATGACATGTATTTCCCCAGGTTGGATTGCAAGGTTTATGCCTTTTAGTATCTCTTTGTTATTTGTAGTTGTGCAGTGGAGATTTATGATTTTGAGCATAGGAGTATAAATCTTAGTAACCAATTGTAACAAAGAGAGATAGAATTCTGAAATTAAAATTAGGAGGAACTGTATTTGTAGACAAACTAAATAAAGTGTGTATTTTGCAGAGGGATTTGTATTATATATATTAAGTGATATAATGTAGATATCTTAATCTGATATAGATGAAGGAAGCTACTAATACAGAGAAAGTACTAATTGGTACGGGAGTTATATTATTAGGAGCACTACTTGTGGGAGCTGGTGCTGTTATTTCTAATCTTTCTTCAGTTTACTCAGACTCTTTTACCTTGTCTTTACTACAATGTTTACCAAAGGTACCAGATGTTGCCAGTACTCTTTCTGCTTTTAACTCCCAAACACATGCGATGTCTCCTCATTTTGGTTTAGGACCAGATCCTGTGACGCCTTTATATAAAACAACAGCAGTTACAAGTCCCATTGATTATATAGAGGTAGCGAAAAATATGTGCGAGGATATGGCTAGAGATGCAGGGTTGGATGGAGTTAGAGGTATATTGGGTAACATAGCAAATTCTGTCTTGTCAGCATTGCGATGAGCTCTCTTTAATATGCATATCTCTCCTCGGGGGGAATATCTGTTTCTATGGTAGGTGGGGGTGGATCTTCTTTTTCTGCTTTTATTCGTTTTAGTCTTTCTTTTGTGCGTTTTTTCCTTGAGCTAAGTACGGTGATTAGTGCAATTATGGCGATTGTAGCAGTGAGGATAGAAGCAGTAAGTAGCTTTACTCCAAAACCGGCTAAATAGTATGCTATTACAGCAATTACTGCCATAGCAGATGTCTCTATAACTAGTGTTTCTTTTATAGTATAGCCAGCATTCATCAGACGGTGGTGCATATGCACACGGCCTCCCTGGAAGGGCCGTTTGAGAAAAGGAATATTACGGAAATGAGTTAATCTGTATATGATGACCCATACCATATCAAGTAAAGGTAGCGTCAAAAGTAAAATTGCTGTTGAGATTTTGGCACCTGACATAGTTGCTAAGACGGCAATAAGATATCCATAAGTAGAAGTTCCGATTGTCCCACTTATGATTTTGGAAGGTGGATAGTTGTAAGGGAAGTAACCTAGTAGTGAAGCACCTAGAACAGCAGGTAGTATAGCAATCTCTGGATGTCCTGTTTTTACAGCTATGAACATAATAGTTATTGTTGTGATTATTGTGATTCCTTCTCCAAGTGCATCAATCCCAAAAACCCAGTTTAATGCGTTGATAATGGTAACAATCCAAAATATGGTGAATAAATCTGCAGGAAATACGAAATTGTACATAAAGTTCCCGATAAAAAATTCTCTGGAATACATATTGAGATCAAACTCCACTCCTAGTATCTGGATAAAAGTAATACTTGTCCCGGCTATAACTGTAATAGTGGATGCTACTATCTGGAAAAAAAACTGGGTTTTACTATCGAGGTCGTATTTGTCATCAATAGCTCCTGTTATCATAAGGATCAATATACCGATAAATATTCCCCATACCTGTGGAGTAATAGGTACTTCGAAAAGCATAATAACTAGAAACGGAATCATTACGGCTAATCCACCAAGCCTAGGTAGTGTACGGTTATGGATTTTTTGCTCTAGGTTTTTTGGTCCTCGTGGTCTTTGTGCTATGGGTAAATCTACAAACCCGTACTTTACTGCTAAAAACCCTATTATCGGGGTTAAAAGAAGGCCAAGAGAAAATGCTACCAAAAGCTGTGGAGCAAAATCAAAATATGGTTTTAGGAATTCAATATCTAACAATTTAGTAGATTAATACAAAAGAAAATAATTGGATATAGGCAATAAATCCTAGCATAGAAGTTAACACAAGTACCAAATTTATCATAATTGCTAATCGGCGATCAAATTTGAATGCTAGTGTATTAAAACGAATTAACATAAATAGCATAAGTAAAAGTACAAAAGGTAAGACTAGATATATCTCTTTATCAACGAGGTTCCAAGTGTTGTTGGCCTGAGAGTAAATCAAAGGGATTTGTTTGGGAAGTCTATGATAGTTACTAACAGTTACATAGAATATAAATATAATCAGTAGCAGAAAAAGCATAAATGCCAAAACACTCAAGAAGTTTTTCCAATAGGGTAGTGCTTCTACCGTAGCTTCTAGGTGTGCTAGTTTTCGCTTAACCTGATAATACCCTTCGAGTCTGTCCTTTTTTAAATCAAGGGAAATCTGCTCAGTTTCTCCAGATTTTGGTTTATTAATTTTAAATTGCAATTGAAATGGATAAGATATAGGTATTTTATCAGTTTGTTTGTATCATATCTACTTATAGAATATATGTATACTTCTAGCAAGAAATGTAGTATTTATTAAGGCATTATTTTAGTGTTGCGAATTTATAAGGAATAAGTTAAATTTAGCTAAGAAGCTATGATAAGTAGATTTACCAGTTTTTTATTTGCAGTTTTAGCAACCATTTCGTTAGTAAGTGGGGTTTTGTTACTGTATCCACAGTGGAGATTACAAAATCATAATTTGTATATCTACGCATTTAATCAAAGTGTGTTCCCTAAACGAATACAGGAAATAATTCAGAATAATCTAGATAGTTATCTGGAAGATAACTTAAAAGTTGATGAAAACAATCAATTTCCTCCCGGTTTTGCTACCATAGTCGTCAGAGCGATAATTCGTGGGATAGATATGGATTCGGTTATAATGGATACTGCTAGAGAAAACAGTATTTATATAAGTAGCTGGCTTTCTGGAAATTCGACCCTTGAGTTTTATTTCCCTAGGAAAGCGATAGTACAATCCTACCAAGGTGAGGAAGGTAATAAAAAACTGATCAACAATATTATAGAAATTGCAGGGTATAGCAATCTTCCAGACTGTGTATCTATAGATCAAATTACTCAAGCTGGTTTTGTGAGAGGGGATATCTCTTGTGGTGGACCACTACTCAAAGAATTTGTTAGAGAAGAGATTGTAGAAAGGTCGGGAGGACACAAAGGTAGTCTAATCGAGGGTTTCCTATCTTCTATATCCCCAAACTTAGATGAAACTACAACGATTAGTTTGTCAGATTCTAAACTAGTTAGTGATATAAAACTGTGGGAGTTCCCCGAGGTTTTAAGCAGGGCAAAGTTCTTTGGCTTAATAGCTATTGTACTAGCCATAATTACAACGGCAATTTCTGTATGGTTATCACCATATTCTATGAAAGCTTTGCTTAAAGTACTCTTAAATACTTCTGTAATACTGATTATCTTTAGTCTGGTTTCCAAGGTAGCATTTAGGATAGCTACCGATTTTGTACTTTGGAGCAAAATTTCTTTTTCCCCCAAGCTATATTCACAAGAACAGATAGACCAAATATTAGGTTTATTTAAGGACTTTTTTGGAGTAATCCTAGATAAGCTATTGTTAGAGATTTTGATAATAGGTTTTGTATTGTTAGCTTTGGTAGTTGTTTTGTATATTTTGTTTAGATTTGTCGGGCTAATTTCTCCAGAGAGTGAAGGTGAAGAAGAAGATGATGACGATGACGAAGATATAGGCTATGAAGATGATATAGAAGATGATGGAATAAGCGAGAAAGATTTTGAAAAGAATTTATTAAAAGAGCAACCACAGATTGGTTGAGGTCTATACATCTATTTATTGAAACTAAATTTCACTCTTTTGGTATTTGTGCTAGACTTTTTGTATATTTAGTTGATTTATTATGGATAGTAATTCTCAAAACAACACTTCGGACAATGATCTACTAGGAATACAAGATAACAACTCTTTTGAAGACGCTAATGAAGTGCATCTAAACCCTACTACACAGAAGGAAAAAAAACAGAGGCTAAATCCCAAGGAAATTGAGGATATATTCAAACAATCAATACCAGAGAAGAAACCCCGACCACACAATCAAAACCATATTTATTTGCTGATATCTATTATTATGGCTGTCGGGTTTATCCTACTATGGCAACTTAATATGCAAAGACAAATCGAGACGATCAAAGCAGATTTAAATATAACAGCAATTCCAGATGAACAAGATTTCCTGACTGCAACCCCAATACAGAAAATATCCGTAATCACTCCTGAAGAGTTTGCACAAATCGATGGAGAAGTTCAAGTCAATATGGAGGTCGAAGGGATAAATTTTGTTAATATGAAAATATTTGATGACAATGGAGTAGAGATTGGCTCTAGTAATTTTAATACTTCTGAATCTCTTAGAGGAAAGATGGGCAAAGAGCAAACAGTCAATGTCAGTAAATCTCCTACGACTGGTAGTGGATATTTGATTGTTTATCCTGGTGATAAGCCGTTAAACTCTCTACAATCAGTAACTATCTCTTTAAATTTTGTGAAGAATACTGTGGTTAATAGATTAAATCTGGTTGGTCCTTTAAGTAATCAGTTGATAAATACATCTAATCTGCGTTTTACAGGAGAGATGAAAGGCTTTGCTGGAAATACAGTAAAATTTATCTTACAAGATGAAGATGGAAAGGAGCTAAGTCAAGGGGATGTTGTGGCCAGTACTCAAGAGGAAAGTGGTGGTTTTGTTAAGTTTGATAAAACTATCGAGATTGGTACGCTACCTACAAATATCACAGAGAAAGGTCAAATCAACTTTGTTGATACTTCTGTAGAAAACAGTCCTGTGTTACTTAGTATTCCTGTACGGTTTAAGTAATAGTTTCTAGCCACCTTTCAGCATCAATGGCGGCCATACAGCCCATACCCGACGCAGTTATGGCTTGGCGATATTTGTGGTCTTTTACATCTCCAGCAATAAACACACCATCAATATTTGAGTAGGTGCTTCCTGCCTGTGTCTCTAGGTATCCTTGCTCATTTTGGTTTAGTACTCCTTCTACTAGGTTTACATTAGGAATGTGGCCGATTGCTAAAAACATAACAGAGATTGGTAGTTCTGATACTGTATTGGTTTTGTTATTTAGTAGTTTTAACCCAGTTACTTTGTTTTCATCACCTAAAACTTCTTGAACTTCAGTATTCCAATGTATTTGTATTTTCTTATGATTCAAAACCCTCTCTCTCATAATTTTGGAAGCCCTCAAACTTTCACTGCGTACTATCAAGTGTACTTTTGAAGCAAAGCGAGTGAGAAACAGAGCTTCCTCTACTGCGCTGTCTCCACCTCCTACAACAGAAACTTCTACATTACGAAAGAACGCACCATCACAGGTAGCACAGCTAGACACTCCTCTACTCCAGTATTTTGCCTCACTCTCTAAACCTAGTTTTTTGGGTTCGGCTCCAGTAGCTAGGATAACTGCTTTTGCTTTGTATAGGTTTTCTCCAACCCATATTTTTTTGATTTTACCTTTGAGATCTACTTTGGATACATTTTTATAAATAATTTCAGATCCAAACTTTTCTGCTTGTGTGATAAGTTTTTGGATTAGTTCTGGCCCCAAAATTCCTTCGGGGAAGCCTGGGTAGTTTTCTACTTCGGTTGTTTTCATAAGTTGTCCTCCATGAGGAAATCCAGCAATCACAAGTGGCTTGAGGTTTGCTCTTGCACTATAAATAGAGGCGGTAAGTCCAGCAGGACCAGAACCGATGATGATTATTTCTCTAATTTGATTTTGCATTTTAGAAATAAGTAAATATATAAAGATGATATAATTATTGGTCTATCATACAAACAGCTAATAATAACATAATGGATAAAGATCCGACAAAAAGCGAAATTGTTAAACAATATTATAGAGAACGGACGGCTGGAACTTTAATGATAGTTGTTTGATTACTACTTGGAGGTTTTGGAGTTTATGAAGCTATTCAAAATCAAAACCCAACTATGCTATGTTTGACAGGTATAGGATTGTTTTCTGCAGTAGCAGGTGTGGCCCTGAGGAAGGGTGCAAGGTTTTTTGGACAAAGAGCTTTTGACCAAGCGGGTCAGGATGACAATGTGTTACTACTAGGGAGTGATGATAAGTAAGAAAAGATCCAGTGGTTATTAGACATTTTCGCTCAGGACAATAAAAGCCTTGGGTGAGGATAATTTGTAAGTAAGTATTTCTACAAATAATAACAAAACTTCCTATACATAAACTAAATCAGTAAAAATTTTAGTACTAAAAAATAATAATCAGAGGTATAATCATATTTAGATTAGCACTCGTAGCTTAATGGATAGAGCACCTGTCTTCGGAACAGGGGGTTGGGGGTTCAAGTCCCTCCGAGTGCAAAAGTAGTATCAAAATAGGTGAGTAGGTATTGTTCAATCTCTTCGAGACTGTTTAATGTTTGCAGGTCTGCTCTTGTTTTACTTAATCCTTGTGCAGAAAAAGTTGATAGTTGTTTTTGTATTCCTCCTATTCGTATGATTTCTATCGGAACAAAATGTAACATAGCCACAAGGTTCCAGCTATGGTAAGGTTTTCCTATCAAATTAAGTGCGGTCTCGTTTTCGGGAGGAGAGGTAAATAATGGTCCTTGGTACTCATCTTTTATATATGAGTTATACCAGTTAACATTATATTCTCCAGGTGCAAAGATTCCTGTTTCTGGATCATTTCTGGCCATAAATTTTAGAAAAATAGCTGTATCGAAAATACTTAATGCAATATCCCCCTCATTTTTATCGAGAAAATGAGCAAGAATAAATGAAGCAGAAACTGGTTGTTCAGTCTTTTGGGATTGTTTTTCTATTTTAGTTTTTAATTCATTTATTTCAAACTTACCTTCATTTAGCATTATTGATAATAAAGATGATTCTGGTGTATCTATGTATAAACCAGACGCATGGATTAGTTCTGGGTGTCTTGTCCTAAACCTTTTGTCAAATCCGCTTCCCTTGGTAAATAAATGGTCAAAATCGCGCATTACTGATTGGCTTTGAAAGTATGCTTCAAAAGCGCCTTCTGGTAGGTTTTGAACAATATCAGTAACATAGGTATTTGGTAGTTGTGGGAATGGGCTGGATAAACTACGCTCTCTTATTATATTCGCGTAATAGTCTTTGTTTTCGTAATCATCTATTCTTTGAAAAAAAAGTGGTTGGTCAGATTGTTCTGAATAAATAGATATTCCTTCTTTTAAAATATCAAGAAATGGACGGTAATCGAGATTTTCACTGTTTGGTGTAATTTCACTTACTGTTAGTGCTGTTTGTACTATTCCCTGATTTAAGGAGTGCGAACCCACAGTCATAAAAGATGCTTTGTCTACGGCCGTAGTAAATACCAAGAAGCCAGCCAAGGTAAATAGGATATTTTTTATCCAAGTTTTTCTTGGTGTAATTGTCTTTTTGTTTTCAGGACTTTGAATATCTTTTGTATTTAGCATTTAGATTTTAGGCAATCCAGTATTGTAATATATTGATTATATCACGGAAGTCTTTCTTTGAATAATAAGGCGTGTTGTATTGTGGGATTATTACCACTAGTATTTCTAGAGAATATACTGAAAATACAAGAAGGTATACCTCCACATATGAGTCGGGCGGGATTCGAACCCGCAACAAACGGATTAAGAGTCCGTTGCTCTACCATTGAGCTACCGACCCGATGCAAAGTGATTATAGCAGTACAGCTATTTTCCCTCAAATAAAATAAATATCGATAAATAATAAATATTTCTATGTCTAAGAAGCGTTTGTACTCCAGATTTAGAAAATCTAAATGATTACCTTATCAGTTTTATCTACCTCTGGATGTAGGATATAGAGTTTATAAAAGGTATCCACGAGAGCAAATATTTCTCGAAGTTGGTTATAGAGTTGTCTTTCATAAAGTCTTTTATCTGCTGAAGCACCCTGTACTTCTATCCCTAATGTTTCGCAAGTATAGAGAGCCCTGGGTAGATGGAACTTTTGTGTGATTAAAATTGTTTCGGTAATCCCAAAAGTTTCTTTGAGGTGATAGCATGTATCGTAAGTGCTTTTTCCTTTGCGATCTACAATAAGGTCGAGTTCATTGATATTGGTTGCAAGAAGATAGTTATACATTGCTTGAGGCTCGTTATAGTAGGAAGAACGATTATCTCCTGACACAATTATCTTTTGAATTTTTCCGAGATTGTATAACTCAATAGCAGTATCTAGTCTGTCTTGTAGTATTGTTCCTGGTTTTTCTCCTGTATTATCTAGTCCTGCACCAAATACGACCGCAATTCTAGTTTCTTGTAGTGATTTGTACTGACTTTGTTCGAATATTTTGTTCCTGTATTCATTACGGATAATGATGTTTGTCAACAAAACAGGTATTACAAGAACTCCGATAATAAATAAAAAAAGAGAGACCACCCGTAATGATGTTGGTTTAAAAAATCTTTTAATCCTATAACTTAGGTTTATACTTTTAAGCTTTCTGTGCATGGTAGAATATTTCGTACAGTATAACAATTCTTTGAATACTATGCGTAACAATAACTGGTTAACTGAAAAACTTTATTTTCTATGGGAAAATCATTTTGTAGATGTTCCTCGTAAAAATCCAGTTTTAATAAAATTTGGCAAAAGGTCGTATAGACAACTTGGTAGCATAAGCTGGGCAAGGCACAAAACTCAGGGGATAGATACCCTTGTTTCTCAATTAAGCGAAGATTATGACGATAAAAGAGTTAGCCTAATCACAGTAACGGGATATTTCAAAGATGAAAGAATTCCTGAAACTGTTGTACTGGGGACGATAGCACACGAAATGATTCACTACTCACATGGGTTTAACTCACCATTAAAGCAAATATACGATCATCCACATAAAGGCGGAATAATTAGAAAAGAAATGTATAATCGAGAAATGATGGAAATCTATAATTATTCTAAAAAATGGTTAAAAAGTGAATGGCGTTCCTACTTAAAGGAATACACCAATTTGAGGATTGCATAGTTGGAGAGATTTCGTTGTCTTGATAGAGATTTTCTGCTATTATCTACAATAGGGTTTTGTAATAAAGGGGTGGGCTATATGCTCACTTTTTATTTATAAATAAAACATTACTTATTAATAATTAATAATGAGTTTACAGACAGATTTTATGGTCGCAGTGAACCAGATCGCTGCTGAGAGAAACATTGATCCTGATGAAGTGCTAGATGCTATTAAACTGGCCATACAAACGGGTTTTCGCAGAGATTATCCAGAAGAAGAGGTTGAGACAGTACAAGTAGATATAGACAAAAGTAACGGGATGATATCAGTATTTGCAGATAAAAAAGTTGTAACTGCCGTAACTAACCCTAAATCGCAAATCTCTCTGGCTGAAGCCCAAAAAATCGAATCAAAGCTAAAGCCTGGTGATCATATACAAGTAGATATAACTCCAAGCGGAGATTTTGGCAGGGTAGCAGCACAGGCAGCGAAGCAAGTGATTTTACAAAAGATCAGAGAATCTGAGAAAAATGCAGTAATGTCTGAATTTACTGGACATATAGGAGAAATAGAATATGCAGTCGTACAAAGAATGGATGGTGATAGTGTAGTCTTTGAGATCCGTAGAGCTACAGCGATAATGCCTTTGGAAGATAGGATTTCCTCGGAGTTTTATAAAAGTGGTAATAGGCTAAAAGTTTTACTTAAAGAAATCCGAGAAACTTCAAGAGGAAAACAGCTTATTGTTTCAAGGTCGGATCCGAAATTTCTTGAAGCATTGTTTAGATTAGAAGTTCCAGAGATTGTCTCAGGATCGGTCGAGATATTGTCTATGGCACGAGAAGCAGGATCAAGATCAAAGGTAGCGGTTAACTCAACAGTAGAGGGTGTAGATCCGATAGGGTCGTGTGTCGGGCAAAAGGGAGTGAGGATCAACGCTATTATGAACGAATTGAAATTTGGAACTCATGAGGAGAAGATTGATATTATCGCCTATGCTGAGGAAATATCTGAATTTATAGCCAATGCACTAAGTCCTGCACAAGTGATAAAAGTAACTATTAAAGATGAAAAGAAAAAAGAAGCTTTAGTAATAGTCCCAGATGAACAACTTTCTCTTGCCATCGGTAGAGACGGACAAAATGTACGACTTGCCGCGAAGCTTACGGGGTGGAATATTGACATACAAGGAGAAACAGTAGAAGTTAAGGGTAATCAGCTAGATGAGGAGCAAAGACAAAAACTAGCTGAGGCTAGGAGGATAAAGCTAGGAATAGAAGAAGAACCAGATAAAAAAGAAATGGTGAAAGAGCCTCTGGATAAAGATAACGCTAAATCCAAGAAAGACAGTCTCGAGGAAACTAGTAACGAAGATACTAAAGAAAACCAAGATGACTCTAAGGACGATGAACAAACCAATTAAACCAAAGCATATTCCAATGCGTACCTGTATTGCTACAGGTGTAAAAAAACCTAAGGTGGAACTAATGAGGTTGGTAAAAGGAGTTGATGGTGTTGTTCGAGTTGATCCTCGTTCAAAACTACCTGGTAGAGGTGCAAACATTACTATGACCCTAGAGGCGTTTGAGTTGGCAGTAAAAAAGAGAGCTATTCAACGCACACTAAAGCTTGAAAAACCGCTTACAATTGATGAGACTCAGGAGCTAAGAGAAGCATTTGAAAAAGCCATAGAGGAGCGTATCTTCCGTCCAAATGATAAATCAGTTACTATCAGGGTAAAGAAAGAAGATTTTTTGAAAACGAAATAAGCGAAATATTTGTATAAACTGGCCCCTTCGTCTAGTGGTTAGGACATCACCTTCTCAAGGTGGTAACACGGGTTCGAGTCCCGTAGGGGTCACCAATTTGGAGATTACGGAAATTTAAAAAAACTTTTACAAACTGAAATGGCGCAACCGGTGGACTCAGTTAGAAATTACTTTCAACTGTCGGATTACGCCATTAAAAACAAACAATTTCCCATTTAACTGGTTCCATTTTTAATATACCCAATTTTCAAGTTAAAAAAAATGACAATCGCACTACTAGAGGTGAACAGAAAATGGTATAATAATTTTATGAAACTAAAGGATAAAATTGTTGTTATAACAGGCTCGTCAAGTGGGATAGGCAGGACAACGGCCATTCGTTTTGCTAAGGAAGGTGCAAAAGTAGTAATAAACTACAATGTAAATAGCGAGGGCGGTAAGAAAACCTTTAAAGAGATTCATACTCGCTCGGACGGTTTACTTGTTCAAGCAGATGTTTCTAAACCAAAAGATGTCGAAAAATTATTTAAAGAGGTAGAAAAGAAATTTGGCACAGTTCATATTTTGATAAATAATGCTGCTATCCCCAACGATAAAGTTCCGTATCTTGAGGCTTCGTATGATGAAATAGTAGAGCTGGTTCATACTGATCTAATTGGGCCAATGTTATGTTCTCAAATTGCAGTGAAGTATATGCAGAAACAAGGTTTTGGTAAAATACTTAACAAAAGCTCAATTCGAGGAGCCGAACACGGAGGGCGATCTGTAGTTTATGCAGCATCTAAATCTGGAATAAATAGTTTCAGTAAAACTCTTGCCAAGATGGTTGCTCCTAATATTCAAGTCAATGCGGTAGCTCCAGGTTTTGTCAAAACTCGAAATTACGACAAAATGACCAAAGAGCAGACAGATATGTTTATTGAACAAACTTACCTCAAAAGATGGGTAACGGAAGAAGAGATAGCTGATGCCTTTTTGTTTTTAGCAAAAAATGACGCAATGACTGGGCAAGTTATTTATGTTGATGCAGGATTTACATTGAAATAATTATTAAAGTAATTTTTGATACGGGTTATTACGCCAAAGTAAATACATTAGTAAGGGCACCAGATGATTTCGATACCACATCACTGACGGTAGGTAAAAAATTCCCAATTACTAGGAATAGAGAAAGAATTGTGTCTTTGCATACGCTCAATAATCATTAAAAATGCGACAAAACTGCTAGAATAGCTTATCTAAATTA